>CADCOL010000171.1 GCA_902803015.1 uncultured Lachnospiraceae bacterium
AAATGCCTTAAAGGAACATG
The DNA here is from genome assembly GCA_902803015.1 of uncultured Lachnospiraceae bacterium. GTDB lineage: Bacteria > Bacillota > Clostridia > Lachnospirales > Lachnospiraceae > UBA3766. The sequence goes on from CADCOL010000171.1 coordinate 21, forward strand.
CCTCAAAGAGCCTTACAATTATGACACCGCATCCCGGTGAACTGGCAAGACTTACCGGACTTCATACGAAAGACATTCTTGCGGATTATGAAAACATCCTTGTTAATACCGCAAAAGAATACAATGTCATTCTTGTCGGCAAGGGAAATCCCACGATTGTTACCGACGGTAAGGATATCTATTACAATTTAAGCGGCAATGATGCGATGGCAACGGCGGGAAGCGGTGACGTACTTTCCGGTATGCTCGGAGCATTTCTTTTAAACGAGAACACGCCGTTTGAAGGAACGACGCTTGCGGTTTATGCACACGGACTTTCCGGTGAAGAGGCTTCCAAAGAACTCGGACACCATTCCGTCATTGCGGGAGATTTAATCAAGTATCTCCATAAAGCGCTTATAATCCTGTCCATGCTTTTCCTTTGTACGACATTGTTCGGCTGTACCAAAATGAAGCAGCAGAACAATCCGACGAGAAAGGAAGAACTTGACAATTTTCTTGGGAACAACAGTTTTCACGGATTGTTCCTGGCAACCTACGATATCAATCATGCACTGAACAATAAGCTGCAGTCCGACCTCGGCGTTAATACTTACATTGCACTACATTATCATCCCGCGAACGAAGAGGATCTTTTTGAAGCGCTTGATTATATCGACAAAAACAATAAGAACGGGAATTACGAGTATCTGTTTTTAGGCCTGGATCCGATGCTCATGCATGTAAATGCAAAGGACCTTGCAGGGGAAATCACAAAACACGGATTTAACAAATATGCGATTTTTTTGCCTGCGTTTCCGATGAAATACTGGACATCGATGGATGTGAATCTGCGCGAAGAAACCATGCAGGCTTATATCGATTTCGTAAAGGAATTCGACGGTGTTTCAAACGTAACGGTTTATTTTTTCGGAAATGAACCGTGGCTTGTATATAATCCCGGGAACTATTTGAACGGGACATATCAGCTTACGGAGTATGCATCCGAGAGAGTGGTTCTCTATACCATGTGCAACGCGGATTATATCGTGGATCAAAACAATATCGAAGAAGAGATGAGCAAACTGAAGAACGTAGTGGAAGGCTATATCGGTGTTGAAGCGGATCTGACGGAGAAAGAACTTGGCGGCGAAGCTTTTGTTTTCTTCGGGGACAGTATTTTCGGGCTGTACCAAAGTCCCGCATCGATTCCTGCCGTGTTTGAAACCTATACCGGCGCGGAATCCATGAATTTGGGATGCGGCGGAATGAATATGACATACCGTGACGGAGGAGACTGTTTTCGAATCCTGTTTGACGAGGTATTGAATAAGAATCACAATCATTTCGAAGGACCGGCGCTGGAACTCATTAACGAGTATTCCGCACCCGAAAATAAGGCTGATTTTGATGATGCCAAATTTATTTTCAACAATAAGGATTACGATAAATACGATAGGGTATCGGTAATTCTGGAATTCGGTTTAAACGACTATTTTAACGGTTATTCCGTTGAGGAATTTAAGAACAATTACAAAGAAACTTTGGATCGTTTGCAGAAATTCATGAAGGATGACCATCGTTTTGCGGACATTTATCTGGTGGTTCCGGGCGCAAACGATATCGATTACATGGATTACGGTTACATGAAAAACTCCAATGTGGGCGGTACGCTGCAGGAATACTGCGAAGCAATCGTCGAACTCGGGGAGGAATACGGAATCGGTGTGATTGACCTTCGAAAAGATCCTGTTCTCAATCAGGACAATATCGCGAAATATCTTTATGCGGATGCGACTCATTATAACGAGGCCGGAAGACTGGAAGTCGCAACGTATATGGCGAAAGAAATCGCAAAATTAAGATAAATACAGAGGTGAACAAAGTGGAACAGTATTTAAGAGTATGCGCAGGTGTGAATCTCGACAATATTGCATTTAACATGGACCAGATTGCAAAGCATCTTCCCGAAGGGGTACAGATGATGGCAGTGGTAAAATCCGACGGTTACGGCCACGGCGCATTGCCGATTGCAAAGAAGCTTGAAGGCAGAAGCGATATTTTCGGATTCGCTACGGCAACGGCGGAAGAGGCGCTGATTCTTCGCAAAGCCGGAATTACGAAGCCGATTCTGATTCTCGGTTACACCTTCCCCTACGCATATGAGGAGCTGATTGAAAACGACATTTCCCTAACCGCATTTAAGGAAGACATGGCGGAGGAAATCTCCGAGGCGGCCGCAAAAGTGGGTAAAATCGCCAAAGTCCACATCAAGGTGGATACCGGAATGCACCGGATCGGCGTAGCGACCGACGAAGCCGGACTGATGGTTGCAAAACGCATTGTATCTACCGCAAACATCAATGTGGAAGGTATTTTCACGCATCTTGCAAATGCGGATATCGTGGATAAAACCGAGGCGTTAAAGCAGGTTGGCGATTTTAAGAATTTTATCAATATTCTGGAAAACAATATCGGCAAAGAAATTCCGTACAAGCATTGTTTCAATTCCGCTGCGGCAATGGAAATGGATGCTTCCGGATTCTCCTTTGTGCGTGTCGGTATCTCGATGTACGGCGTCTGGCCGTCCGATGAAATGGACCGTGAAAATATTACGATTAAGCCGGCACTTTCCTTATTCAGCCACATCGTATACATCAAGGAACTTCCGGCAGGCGCCAGAATCAGTTACGGCGGAACCTATACGACGACACGTACGACGAAGGTTGCCACGATACCGGTCGGCTACGGCGACGGATATCCGAGAGGATTGTCCAATTGCGGATTTGTCCTGATTCACGGACGTAAGGCTCCGATTCTCGGACGTGTCTGCATGGACCAGTTTATGGCTGATGTGACCGATATTCCGGATGTGAAGGAATTTGACAAGGTAATTCTGGTAGGCCGGGACGGTGACGAATGTATCACAATCGAAGATTTGTGCCATACCTACGGCGGTTTCCCGTACGAAATGATCTGTGATATCGGAAAGCGCGTACCGAAGGAATACTATGAAAACGGTAATGTCGTTTACACCAAGGATTATCACAACGACGTTAAATAAAAACATTGAATGCGACAAACACGGTCGCAAAAGGCAAGGAGCAGGAAATATATGGTGGCAGGCGGTGCCATGACAATTTTAATTTTATCTGTATGCAGCGTGCTTTTCTTCATCGGCATGGTGGTTTTCATTGTGCTTTTCCTGGTTCTTAAGAAAAACACATCCGCACAGAACGTGGAAGAGGAAATCATCGACCTGGTCGAGGAGGGTTCCAAACAGGGCGTTTTGGAGAATTCCGAAGCGGAAATGATTCATAACATTTTCGAATTCGGGGATAAAATGACCAAGGACATTATGACACCGAGAAGTAATATCGCGGCAATCGATGCGGAAAGTACCCTCGCGGAAGCGCGTGAGATGATGCTGAAACTGCCGTACAGCAGATATCCGGTCTTTATCAATGATTTAGACCATATTATCGGCGTCATCCATTTAAAGGATATCGTGCGTTATACCCAGACAGACCATGACGACGAGGAAATCATCAAGAACAACAAAAGCCTTATGCGTAAGGCGGTTTTCATTCCGGAAACCAAGGATGTGGACGATCTGTTCAAACGAATGCAGGCGGAACGCATCCAGATGGCCATTGTTCTGGACGAATACGGCCAGACTTCCGGTCTGATTGCGATGGAGGATATTCTCGAGGAAATCGTCGGAAATATTCTGGACGAATACGATATCAACAACGAAATGATCCGTAAAATCGCCGGCGACACCTACGAAGCGGACGGCCTGGTACAGCTTGAGGACATCGACAAGGTTCTTCAAACCGAACTCGTAAACGAAGAATATGATACATTAAGCGGCTTTATTACAGACCATTTAAAGCATATTCCGACCGATGCGGATGCGGGATTCACGTTCAGTGCGTCGGGATACGATTTTACGGTAGAATCCGTTGAAAAACACGTGATTAAAAAAGCACTCATAAAAAAGACCGCGGAAGTAGAAAAAGACAAGGAATTCTTGAATGATTCCGCGAAAAATGATAATATATAATTTGTATGATTTTGTTCAAATTAGGAGGAAAGTATGTCAGGACATTCAAAATTTGCGAACATTAAGCATAAAAAAGAGAAGAACGATGCGGCGAAGGGTAAGATTTTTACCATCATCGGCCGTGAAATTGCGGTTGCCGTAAAAGAAGGCGGACCGGACCCGAATAACAACTATAAGCTTGCAACCGTTATTGCAAAGGCCAAGTCAAACAACATGCCGAACGATACCATCGAAAGAGGTATCAAGAAAGCAGCCGGCGATGACGGAAGCGTTGTATACGAGCATGCAACCTACGAAGGTTACGGCCCCTGCGGTATTGCAATCATCGTGGAAACCTTAACCGATAACAAGAACCGTACCGCGGCAAATGTCAGAAGCGCATTTACAAAGGGCAACGGAAGTATCGGAACCCAGGGCTGCGTATCCTTTATGTTTGACCGTAAAGGACAAATCATCATTGACAAGGAAGAATACGAAACCGATCCCGACGAACTGATGATGATTGCACTGGATGCAGGCGCGGAAGACTTCAGCGAAGAAGAGGACATCTACGAGATTATTACCGATCCCGACGCGCTTTTGGATGTTCAGAAGGCACTTGATGAGCAGAAGATCCCGATGGCAAGCGCGGAAGTTACCATGATTCCCCAGAATTACGTATCATTGACCGATGAGGAAAACGTAAAATGGTTAAACAGAACCCTGGATCTTCTTGATGAGGATGATGATGTTCAGAACGTTTATACCAACTGGGAAGAAGAGGACGATCTTCGTTCATAATTTTAAAATCTGACGGCCTTTGGGGCTGTGTATAAGGAGGAATAAAGTAATGTCGAATTTCAAGACAGAAACCATCTGCGTACAGGGCGGATGGACACCGAAAACCGGAGAACCGAGAGTATTACCCATTTATCAGAGCACGACATTTAAGTATGATACTTCCGATGCAATGGGCGCATTATTCGATTTGGAGGCATCCGGATATTTCTATACAAGACTTCAGAACCCGACGAACGATTTTGTTGCAAAGAAGATTTGTGATCTGGAAGGCGGTTTTGCAGCAATGCTTACTTCTTCCGGACAGGCGGCAAACTTCTATGCGGTATTCAATATCTGCGAAGCAGGCGATCATTTGATCATTTCTTCCGCGCTTTACGGCGGAACCTTTAACCTTCTTACCACAACCGTAAGCAAGATGGGAATCGAGACCACCGTTGTGGATCCCGAGATTTCCGAAGAGGATTTAAAGGCTGCAATCAGGCCCAACACCAAGTGTATTCTTGCGGAATCCGTTTCCAATCCTTCTCTTGCGGTACTTGATTTTGACAAGTTCGTCAAGGTGGCTCACGAAGCCGGAATTCCCGTAATTGTGGATAATACGTTCCCGACACCGATTAACTGCAGACCTTTTGAATTCGGTGTAGATATCGTTACCCATTCCACCACGAAGTACATGGACGGACATGCAACCGCAGTCGGCGGATGTATCGTGGATTCCGGTAATTTTGACTGGAGCAAATATCCCGACAAATTCCCCGGACTCTGCACTCCGGATGAATCCTATCACGGAATTACCTATACCGAAAAATTCGGAAAGGCTGCATATATTACCAAAGCAACCGCACAGCTGATGAGAGACTTGGGTTCCATCCAGTCCCCGCAGAATGCATTCTATGTAAATCTCGGTCTGGAGACCCTGCATCTTCGCATGGAACGTCATTGCGAGAATGCGCTGAAGGTTGCACAGTGGTTAAAAGCAAACGACAAGATTGCATGGGTAAATTATCCCGGTCTTGAAGGCGACAAATATTACGAAAGAGCAAAGAAGTACATGCCGAAGGGAACCTGCGGCGTTCTGACCTTTGGATTAAAGGGCGGAAGAGCGGCATCCGTAAGCTTCATGGATCATTTGAAACTGGTTGCCATCGTAACGCATGTTGCGGATACCAGATCCTGCGTACTTCATCCGGCAAGTCATACACATCGTCAGATGACGGACGAACAGCTTCTGGAAGCAGGCGTACAGCCTGATTTAATCCGCTTCTCGGTTGGTATAGAGAACGTGGATGATATCATTGCAGACCTTCAGCAGGCGCTGGATGCAATGTAAAAATAAAAAGTTACGGAGAAAACAATGGATAAGAAACCACAACTTGCAATTGTAGTACCGTGCTATAACGAAGAAGAAATGCTTCCGATTACCTCGGAAGCTCTTCGTGCTTCTTTGGATGACTTATTTTCCAAGGGTTTGATCTCAAACGACAGCTTTGTTCTGTTTGTGGATGACGGCAGTAAAGACAAGACCTGGGAGCTGATTTCCGCGGAATGCGGCAAGTATCCGACACAGATTTACGGCCTGAAACTGGCCGGCAATGTCGGACATCAGTTTGCATTAACGGCAGGCCTTCTGACTGCAAAAGACTGCTCGGACGTAACGATTTCCATCGATGCCGATTTGCAGGATGATGTTCATGTTTTCGACGATATGCTAAAGAAATTCCACGAGGGCTGCGACATCGTTTACGGTGTCCGCAATTCCCGCAAGAAGGATACGTTCTTTAAGAGAACCACCGCGCAGG
>CADCOL010000172.1 GCA_902803015.1 uncultured Lachnospiraceae bacterium
ATTTTCCGCCGGAATGTATTCAATAAAGCACTTGCCACGCTCCACACTTTTTAAGAAAACAAGCCCTTCATCAAACCGGTCCGCAAGACAGGTTTTCTTGGACCATACCTGCACATCATTATTCTTCGAAATCGCACAGCAGATGTGTTCTTTTTCCAGATTATCTTTTGTTGCCTGAATGAATTCCATATGACTAATTTCCCTTTCTTATAGCAAAAATCGATTGCCTTTTATAAATCCTTCTCCTCATACGGCTTATTCCAGGAACCAATCTCAATCAGGTTTCCTTCGGGATCAGCAATATAACAGGTTCTCTGTCCCCACGGTTCCAGTTCAGGCTCCAGGACAGGTGTTGCCCCGTTCTCTACCGCATTTTTGAAAGTTGCATCCACCTCATCAAAAGTATTAACATAAAGAGCAATTTCGAAATGACCGTTCAGTCCTTTCACATATTCATACCGGCGGCTTGTCATCTTCTCAAAATCTTTCCTGCCGAAAAGCAAAAACAATGTTCCGTCCTTTACAAGATATACATTGGAAGTATCCTCCGCCTCCTTAATTTCAAATCCCAGAACATCTCTGTAGAAGCGAATTATTTTACCCATGTCATCCACCAGTAAGCCAAAACCGTCCAATCTCATTATACCTTATCCTCCTCGTATTTTTTAGTCATATTCATTGCCATAATTCTGATTCGTTCTCTTGCCTCTTTCGGCTCCATTACCTCCGCCTTATCCCCGAATGTCATAAGCCATGTGATGAGATTCTCCAAATCCGTGTAATCTGCTGTAAAAAGCAGTCTGCCGTCTTCTTTCTCCGTAAAACATGCCGGTCCGAATTCTTCCACAAGCCGCCATTTCTGGTCAGGTTCAAACAACGCTTTCACTTTAATCTTTCCCGGAAAAATGTTTTCATTGGAAAGATCCGGTATTGCTGCCTCTCTGCATTCAAAAGTCTTGTCGGTTTCACGTACTTTATCCATTCGGTTTAGCTTAAACAGTCTGAAATCTCTCCTCTTACGACACCACGCCCATAAGTACCAGCTCGACCATCGAAAAATCAGATAATACGGTTCAACACTTCTGTCACTCTCACCCGAAGAAGAATAATAACGAAAACGAAGCAGTTTCCTGTCTTCGATTGCATCCTGTATGGTTTCAATCTTCGGCGCCAGCGATTCACGATACCACGATGAAAGATCAATCAGTATGGAATCTCTGCCGGTAACAAACTCCGAAGACCCCGCCTGAATTTTCTCCATCAGCTGCCCGTAGTAACTGCTTCCGCTTACACTGTCCAGACTTCGCAGCCCCGCCAAAATCATCTGCATATCCTTCGATGTCAGGATTGTCCGGTCCATCCGGTATCCGCTCATAATACTGATTCCGCCGCCGGTCCCCTGTATCGTTTGTATCGGGATACCTGCCCTACACAAATCCTCTATGTCACGATTGATGGTTCTTCTGGATACCTCAAACCGCTCTGCGAGTTCCGGTGCCGTCGTCTTCTCTTCCTGCAACAGCACCGACAGTATTCCGATTAGTCTGTCTATTTTCATTTTCCTCACGCTCCGTAATAATCATACAAAAGTAAACATGACACAAGTATGTCATGTTTATTATATCAATTAAGTATTTATTTTCAAAGATTCAAAAGCATTAAACGTTATACGAAATCTCCGCAATCGAGCCGTCAAAATAAACGAAGTCTCCGTCCGAATAGTTCCAGACTGCCCGAAACTTTGTCGGGCGCCTGATTCCGTCCTCGCATAGAATATAGTCACTACACTCTGCTGTCCACGGCACATATGTAATCGTATTGTCAGTATTTACCACCGCCCGGTCATTGGTTGCAAATGATATCATTTCATATTGCTCGTTAAACGTAAAGAATCCGCTTACGGTCTGTCCATCATATGTGATTGTTGCTTTGATATGGTAATCATCTACCTCTTCTACATCAATATCATTTTCAAGAAGAGCTGATGGAATAAAAAAACACTCTGCCAGATACGTTGCCAAACAGGCCTGATTCATTTCCTTTCCTGTTTGGTGAAACAGTGAAAAAACCTTGGCGATTACTCCTTTCATTCCGCCATTCCCGTCCAGATAATAGTCATATCCCTGAAACGGAACTCCAAACATTCTGCTTTCTATCAATGCCAGCCTGTCCGGTTGCTTCGCAAAATCATACTGTGTATAATCTATTTTCAGTTTTGGACCGTCTTTCCCTTGCATAAAATCAACATCGTGATACACCATCTTAACGAGATTTTGTTTTTTCGTCCCGAGATATCCGCAATGCTCGATATACTTCTGAACAGAAGCAGGAAAACTTCCAAAATCAGAAGACGAAAACAAATCGTTGTCTTCAAACCGCCTGTTTCCCCTCTTTTTTTCTTTGACTGTGTCATAGAACTTACTTCTGAGCGGAGAGTACGGTATCAGAAACCATATGAGAATAACTCCGATAATTAATGCTATTATGCAAAGAGCGATTAACATTTTTCTTCGGCATTGCCTCCTACTGATTTATTATTTCATTCCTTTACGCAATGCTGTACGAACAGCATCCTGAATAACTGCGCTTGATACAGTTGCTCCGGATACAGCATCAACCTCTACAGAATTCTCTTGTATGATTGAATCTATAATATGTTCGGCGGGTTTCCCTTTTCCACATTCATGTTTCAAAATATCAATATTAAGTATTTCCCCATCTTTTACTGTAACGTTAACAGCCACTTTCACAAGTTCTGTTTCGCTTTTCCCCATGTATACTCCATCTGCCACTTGAGAGATATCAACCGGAGTAGCATCAATCCGTCCAAGTTGTTTCTTCATTTTTCCGAGTATTATTCCAATAAAACTCAGTATGATGATCACAAATACAACCGGAATAATCAGTAACAACAGCCATTTTTTCTTACCTTTCATCGCTTCTCCCTTTTATCTGTCGCTCTCAAGATACTCTACAATCGGCTCAATATACTTTATGTCCGATATATCATAAGACTGCGAAACCATCTTAATCATCAGTTCTTCCTCTTCCGTTTTATCCTTTTTGGCTTTTAATGTTTTTACAAATACTTTCATCAAAGCCTTGGAGCCTTTTGACATTTTTTCGTAATTGAAACCTCCGGGGCAATAAAACGGTTTCACAGTACTTAAAGGTCCTTCGGAAAAATTCTTCTGAAAGAAGATTTCGATATCAGGATTGTCAATCGGACTTCCGCCGACACAGAATACAGCGAGTTTCTTATCCTTCCATTTTTCGGCATTATTTTTCATCCAGTTTATCTTGGTGACATTCGCTGCGCAGACCCATCCGCCGTAACAAATTGCATCATATTCGTCAAAAGTTTTTTTCTTAGCCTCTGAAAGTTCAAAAAGATCCGCTCCGATTCTTTCGGAAAGCCACTCGGCATATCGTTTCGTAAAGCCCGTCTGAGAAGTATAAACCACTGCTGTTTTCATCTTACTTAGCCTCCATATTGATCAGATTCTCTTCGATTTTCGAAAGAATCCTGTATGCGTCATCCACATCTTTATCCGACAAACCGTCAAAAAGCATCTGCATAAAAAGCACTTCTTTTTCCCTGTATTTTGCCGCCATTTTCACACATCGTTTCGTACGATACACTCTGTTCTTTCTTTTATCATTCTCATCCGCCTGCAAGAAAATCAGTTCTTTCTTCTCAAGACTGTTCAGAATTTCCTTTACATTCTGCCTCGAACACCCCATCGTCTTTGCAAGTTCGTTTGCTGTCGGCGCTTCTTCCGTATAAAGATTCATGCATGCCAGAAGAAAAAACTGTTTGCAAGTAATTTCCTCGTAGAACGAATCTCCCGTCGCCTGCAGTCTGTTATGAAAGGCAAAAAACAAACCAAACAAAGCATATTTATGATCCATCATTTGCAGAATTTCTTTTGAATCCATTATTCCACCCCTTATTATGCAATATATTGCTCTTTTTTA
>CADCOL010000173.1 GCA_902803015.1 uncultured Lachnospiraceae bacterium
AGAATATCTTCGCTTGAGAAAAGCGTGCTCATAAACACAACCATCAATACGCAGTAAAACAGGTTCGAAAACAGCACGATTGCAACCAGATGCCAGTCGTAATCCAGTGAGAATACCGATTTAATCAAAAGCGCAATATTGGAAACCGGAATCAGCGCGGTTTTTTCGGAGAGTTTCATATTCGGAAGAATGCTGACCATTGCACCGAACATAAATACCACCATAATCGGCGACGTAATATTGTTCGCTTCTTTGAAACTCTTGGCAAAAATACATACGCAAAGGCTGACCGCCGAAGTAAACATCGCAAAGACCGGCAGACAGATTGCAAGCGAAAGGATTGCAGGAATAAACTGACTTACATCAATTCCGGCAAAACTCATTCCCTGCATCGAAACGGTTTTATACATGTAATACACAACGCCGAACATCGACAGTAAGTTCAAAAGCGCCGAAAATACCGAAATGGTCGAAACCGATAAGAATTTCGAAATCATGATATCGCTTTTGCGTACCGGCAATGTCATAATGGTTTCCAGTGTTCCGCGTTCGCGCTCTCCCGCCGTTGCATCGATTGCGGGATATATTGCACCCGCAAGAATCGAAATGACCAGAATAAAGGGTAAAATCGTTCCGACCAAAGATCCCGCATTTTCCTCGGATGTCGAAATGCTTTCCATTTTGATCGAAATCGGATTTAATAACAGATCCGAATCCGGATACAATTTCGAAAGCACTTCTTTTCTTACCGTATCGGAATAATTCTTTAAAACTTCGTTTGCATACTGATACGCATTTGCCGAGTTCGTATTCGCGGCTAAATCGTATATCAGCACCTCAAACAAATGGTCCGTACCGGGAACTTCCAAATCCGTATCCACGCGTTTCGATACAATTACAATATCCGCATTCTTTTCGGAAAGCTCCGCCTTGGCAAGTTCCACATCATCATAATCCGTCTTCGAAAAATGATACTCGAACTTATCGTCCTCATCCGTCAGAATGGCAAATACCTCTTCGGATACATCGGATTTGACCATTGCGATTCTATATTCTTTTTCCTCGGATTCGCGGACAATTCCCTGCATGACAAAAAGGGAAATGATCATCATCGTCGGATAGAGAAAAATCGGAATTAAAACCATCGCGATAATCGTCTTTTTATCGCGTAAAAGGTCCATCATTTCTTTTTTGTAGAGGGTCAGAATCTGACTTTTCATGCTTCGCCCTCCACTTCTTTGTAATCCGTAATATCACGGATTAACGTCTTGAATGCATCCCTTAAATTATCCGTATCCGTCAGTTTCATGATAAACTGCGGTGTTCCGTAACAAATCTGACGGCCTTCGTAAATCATCAGAATATTGTCGCAAAGATACTGCGCTTCTTCCATGTAATGCGTGGAATAAAGTACCGTTTTTCCCTTTGCCTTCTCTTCTTTCATAAAATTGATAATCGATTCGGAAGCAAGAATATCCAGTCCCAGAGTCGGTTCGTCAAAAATATAAATCTGCGGATCGTGAATCAGGCATCTTGAAATACCGGCACGCTGTCTCTGACCTGTGGAAAGCTTCTCGATACGCTGATCGCAGAATTCTTCCATCTGAAGAAGTTGAAAGACTTCGTCGGAACGCGCCTTACTTTCCTCTTTGCTCATGCCGTACAGTTCACCGAAAAGATAAAACATTTCCCTGGCGGTAAGTCTGCCGTAAAGAGATGTATTATTGGATAAATATCCGAGACTCTTTTTCTTTAAAGTCGGATCGGTAACTTCGTTTCCGTTCGCATCCAGAATCCGTACTTCACCCGAGGTCGGTGTCATAAGTCCGCCGAGCATACGAAGAAGCGTTGTCTTTCCCGCTCCGTTCGGCCCGAGAATTCCCAGAATCTCTCCGTCGTTTGCCTTAAAAGAAAGTTTGTTTACAGCAAAAAAGGACTCTTTGGTTTTCTTACCGAAAAGAGCCTTATTGCCGTCCGTTTTCTTAATCGGACGCGTGAATTCTTTACTTAGAGAGATGGATTCTATCATGGTTTTTTCTTTTCATCCTCAAGAAACCGTTCATACAAATCCGGTCGCTTAAGCCTGGTGTTTTCAATTGCCTGCTCACGGCGCCAGGTCGCAATGTTTTTGTGGTGGCCCGAAAGCAAAACCTCGGGAACTTTCATGCCTTCCCACTCTTCCGGACGTGTATATTGCGGATATTCCAAAAGTCCGTCCGCAAAAGATTCATCCACGGCGGAATCGTCGTTATTCAAAACACCGGGAACCAGTCTTGCAATCGTATCGACCATTACCATGGCCGGCAATTCTCCGCCGGTTAAAACATAATCTCCTATGGAGACTTCTTCCACATTCATACGATCCAGTACACGCTGGTCAATACCTTCATAATGTCCGCAAAGAAGAATCAGATTCTCTTCCTGCGCAAGTTCCTGCGCCATCTTTTGCGTAAACGTTTTCCCCTGCGGTGACATGTAGAGCACTCGCGGGGCATTTGCCGCACCATCTTCAGGACTATCGGTTACATTCTCGATATTCTTCAAGATGGCTTTGTAACAATCGTACACCGGTTGCGCCTGCATCAACATTCCGGCTCCGCCGCCGAACGGATAATCATCAACCTTATTATGCTTATCGAGCGTATAATCACGAATATTGACTGCCTCAATCCGGATCAAACCCTTCTCGAGCGCACGCTTGATTATGCTGTTGTTTAACCCTCCCATGACCATTTCCGGGAAGAGCGTCATTATATAAAAATTCATATTAATCTTCCAATCCCGGCAGTACATATACAGTCATGACACGCCCTGCGACATCGACATTCAAGATGCACTCTTTGATGGCCGGCAGGAGAAGCTCTGCTCCCCCCTCTTTTTCGATAACATACACA
>CADCOL010000174.1 GCA_902803015.1 uncultured Lachnospiraceae bacterium
AAACTGTATCAGGAAGATTTAAAGAAGGAACTGACGCCCGAAGCGGTTGCGGAGAGAATGTACAATTTCGAGAACATCGAAAACCTTCTCTTTATCCGCCTGGTGCCGCTGTTTATCAAGAATCCCGTGGTGAACATCGTAAACCGCAACAATATCGCGGGTGTCACCGCCGTATTGTCAAATCTGGGCGTTATGAAGGTTCCGGAGGAGGCGCAGGAGATGATTCAGTCTTACTGTGCATACTGCAGCACCGCAGGACTCTTTGTGGTATTAAGTACGTATCAGGACGAACTCGTAATGGGAATCAGCAGCGCATACCGCAATACGCAGGTTTTAAGGGATTTCTTAAAGACCTTTGCGGATGACGGCGTACCGATTACGCTGTATTCGACGGAAATCATGGAATAACAGATTTTTATGTCCAAAAAGAAACGAAAATTGGAAAGCATTTTATGAAGTATTGTCCTCACTGCAAAATGAATATCGGCGGAAACCACGAAAAATGCCCTCTTTGCCAGAATGCACTTGAGGGTGTGGGAGAGCGCGATTACTGGCCGAAAGTGGAAGAGAACTCCAAGCGCCTGAAGGCTTTTAAAATCGTGCTTTTTACCGTGCTCGCGGTTTGCATTCTGAATTTTGCTGCGGACTATTTCTTTATCAAAACCGAGCATCTTTCCTGGAGCCCGATTGTGGTCGCATGGCTGCTTGTCAGCGGATGGATACTCGAGCTTGTTTTAAAAAAGCACTATAATCTTCTGAAAACCATGCTGGTTGCGATTCTGGCGCTTTGTGCCCTGTGCCAGGTTTCGGAAATCTATATGCACTGGGCATGGGAAATACCATATCTGGGAATCACGCCGAGATATATTATTCCGATTCTCTGCAGTGCGAATATCGTGGCGAACTTCGTGCTGTCACTGGTGGACAAGCATTTTACGGACCATTCGTTAATCTATATGTTTATCAATATCTTAATCGGCGTTGTGCCGTGGGTGGCACTTCTGTTCTTCGAAGGTCGTCCGCCCCTTGCGTGGAACATATGTGTAGTCATTAATATTCTCGTTTATATTTACCTCTTTGTGTTCCGCGGACGAATTGTAATTAATGAATTCAAGAAGAGATTTCACATGTAGACAGCAATTGTGGCACAACATCGCAGATGTTGTTGCAGCAAACGCGTAGCCTTTGTGGCACAACATCGCAGATGTTGTAGCAGCAAATACGAAGTATTTGTGGTATAATGTAATAGTTCTATAATCTCACCGGAGAAACCGCGTATGACGAAGAAAGAACTACCAACCAGCGTATTCAGGGACAGCAGATTCTACTATTGTCTGCTTGTGGTGTTCTTTGTGTTTTTCCTGCTTCTTTCCACGATTTTTTCCGGCAATATCAACAACAATCTGAACCCGACCAGGCTCGCTTACGATACCGGCTGGTATGATTTGGACGGCAGCGAGGTTGATTTCGACAATCTTATGACGCAGGATCTGGTGGTAATCAACAAAGTGACCAATGGAAGCGTCATCAATAATAAATCCCTTTGTTTCTTTACGAAAAATGTGTATTTTACCGTTTATTTAAACGGCACGGCAATTTATGATTTCCATCCGAATCCGCCGAAGATTTTCGGCAAAGCGTATGGTGTATTTCCGCATGCGGTTTCTCTGCCCGTGCTTGCGGACGACGGTTTGCTCACAATGGAAATCGAGAACATTTATCCCGGAAAAGGAGGAATCGTTAAAGAGGTCTGCTTAAGCGAAGGAGGAAATTTCCTGATTTCCGAAATGCAAAGATCCGCGCCGCAGTTTTTAATCTGTCTCGTGGTTTTCGTTTTCGGATTTGTGCTTTTTATCATCGGTATCGCAGGACGATATTTCGGAGAACAGAGATACGAAATTATGAGTATGGGTGGGTTTGCGATGGTATCCTCGCTCTGGGTTTCCACGGAAACACCTTTTATTTCGCTCCTGACCGGAATCCCCGTGGCGATTCATTTTATCGACTATATGATGCTGGCGTTGCTGCCGCTTCCGACGGTGCTGTTTTCCGCCTATATCACTTCCAACAGACAGTCCAAGACGGTACTCGTGGTCGGGCTTCTTTCGGCGATTAACATTTTTACAAGTGTTCTTTCCACATCGCTCGGGAAGAAGGATTATCATGAGCTTCTCTGGATCAGTCACGGACTGCTCGGTGCGACGGTGCTTTGCGTATTGTATCTGTTTATTAAGAGTATTGTTCTGAAACGATTGAAGAAGGGTGTGGTTGTCGTACTTGCGATTACATTCTTTACCCCGCTTTTGGTCGGTTCTTTTGAAGT
>CADCOL010000175.1 GCA_902803015.1 uncultured Lachnospiraceae bacterium
CGGTTCCCGCGACCTTTGCCAATATGGCTTTCCCGGAGGCAAACTATCTGTATCTGAGGCTGGACATTCCCTTCATGCCGGATTCTTATCCGCTCAGGGTTGTCATTTATTCCGTAATCATCCTTGCTTTGTTCCATCTGCTTTATGCAGGATGGGTGCTGGTAAGCAAGCTTATCATGAAGAGAAAAACGAAAGCAGTGGAAGCTTAGCATAGGGAGAGAAGATTATGTTTGGTTCCCATGAAAAAGAAAAGATTTTGGAAGTACGCGGTCTGCGGAAATTTTACGGCAGCGGAGAAGGCGCCGTAAAGGCGCTCGACGGCGTGGATATGGAAGTTTATGACGGGGAGCTGCTTGTTATTTTGGGAAGCAGCGGAAGCGGCAAATCTACGCTTTTAAACATGATCGGTGGAATGGATTTGCCAACGAACGGAAGCATTCGCTTTAAGGGCAGGGAAATCAGCCGCTTTAAGGATAAGGATCTGACCTTATACCGCAGGAATAATATCGGTTTCGTTTTTCAGTCGTTTAATCTGATTTCCGAACTCACGGTGCGGGAAAATGTTGCTCTGACTGCGGACACAAGGAACAATCCGGGAATTGTGGACCAAACGCTTGATTTAATCGGTCTTTCCGAAAAGAAAGATAAATATCCGTCCCAGTTATCCGGCGGACAGCAGCAGAGAGTCGCCATCGCAAGAGCGCTTGCGGGAAATGCGGATATTCTTCTTTGCGATGAGCCGACGGGAGCGCTGGACTATGAAACCGGAAAGCAGATTTTAGTGCAGCTTCAGAAGCTTTCCAGGGAAAACGGCAAAACGGTAATCATCGTTACCCACACAAAGGAAATTTCCCTCATGGGTGACAGAGTGATTACCGTAAAAGACGGAAAAATAAAAAATACATGGATTAACGATGAACCTGTGGATGCTTCCGGTATAGAGTGGTAAACGAATGAAAAAAGGCCTGCTACGCGCACTGATAATTAAATACAGCAGACTGATTATAGCAATGATTCTGGTTATGTCATTGGGTTGCGGTCTTATGGCCGGAATGTCCAATGGCTTTTTGTCTTTAAAGGAGACTCTGGATTTCTATATCAGGGATTCAGAGTATCCGGATGCGGTGATTACCACGGAATTAACCACGAAGGATGTGGCAGAAAAACTGAAAGCCATCGATGGCGTGGAAGAAGTCAATGCAAGGATCATGGGAAATCTGGCACTCATTAACAAAGAAGGCCGTTTTTTATCCGTACAGGCCATGACCTATGACGAAGATGAATTTCAGAAGTTTTATTTCTGGGAAAAGGGTAAGGAGAAAGGTGATTATCCCATTCTTCTCGAACATGGTTTCAGTGAGAAACACGGTTATCATGTCGGTGACGAGGTGGAAGTAAGGGTAGAGGAAGAGGTGCGTATCGGTACGGTTTACGGTATTGTTTCCAGACCGGAAATGCTGGCACCGCCCTCGGTTTCCGGCTTTTCGCTCATGTCCAGTGATGTCGGATATCTTTATGTCCCGACCATGGTTCTTGCAAACGAAGAGAATACGGAACATACGAAAGCTTTAGGTGAATGGGAAGAGTATAAAGAGGAGTACGAAAAAGCCGAAGCCGATGCCAAAAGCGAACATGAGAAAGCCTTGGCGGAGCTTTCGGACGCCGAAAAAGAATTAAGCGAGAAGAAATCGGAACTGGATCAGGGAATCAAAGAAGCCGAGGACAAAAAGAAAAAACTTCAAAACGATGCGGCTGCAATCGATGACAGGTTAAAGGAACTGGATCTTCTGGAGAATGAATTAAAGGATAAAAAAGCTTCTCTTGATGAGGGGTATGCCGGAATCGAAGCAGGCAAAGAGTCCCTGGAAAAGGGCAAAGCGGAGATTGCCGCCAAACGCGCGGAACTTGATGCGAAAAAGAAAGAACTCGAGGATCAAAAGGCGGATTTACTTGCAAAACTTGCAGAGGTAAACGACGGCCTTGCAAAACTGGATGAAAAGAGACAGAGCCTGGAACGCTGGAAAGCACTTGTCGATGAAATAAAGGAAAACCAGGAACTGATCGAACAGATGGAAAAACAATTCATCGATCTGGATGATGTCTATATCTGGGGCGAAATGACGCTCACGATTATGGAGATCATGCTTCCGCAGGCTGAGGATATTGCGGCAAAAATGGAAGAAATCCATGATGAGCTGGTCTATTACGATATCATTATCACGGAACTTGAAAATGCGGGACAGGATGCAGCGGAATACATTGCAAAAAAGCAGGAGATTCTGGATATCCTGGCACTGATCGGAATTACCGAATCGGATCTGGAAACTTTTATTGAAGGATATAAGTCCTTCATCGATGAAATGCAGGAAAGCAGGCGCATTCTCATTATAATGCTGGATGCCCTTTCGGACCCGGAGAATATCCAGATCCTCAAGGACAAGCTTTTTGAAACCTGTAACGAGTTTTTGGACAAATATGTGAAAGATCATACCATCACAGGTTATGTGCTGGATGCAATCTATAAATATATTGCGGATAAGGAAGCCGGGATTGACGAGGCCGAGGCAACACTGCTGGATTATAAAAAGCAGATTGAAGACGGTCTTGCGCAAATTGAGGACGGCCTTGCACAGATTGCAAAAGGGTATGACGAACTTGCCGGATACGATGCCAAAATCCGTGAGAAAGAAGAGTCCATTCACAGAACTTCGCAGGAACTGGACGGATATAAGAAACAGATTGAAGACGGTAACAAACAGATTTCAGACGGCCGTGCACAGGCCGAAGATTATAAGAATCAGGTGAAATCAGGCATTCAGGAAATAGACGGTGAAGTTGCCAGGAGAAAGAATGAATATGCCGACGCTGAAAAGAAACTGGCAGAAGCCAAAACGGAGGTTCATGATAAATGGGCCGAAGCGGAAGATGAATTAAAGTCTGCAAAAGAGGAACTGACCAAAACAAAGGAGGAGCTGGATTCCTGGGAAGGATATGATGAATACTGCAACCAGTTTCTCATTAAGGTGGAGGAAGGAGGCAATCCCGACGATGTAATATCCGCCGCCACAAAGGTACTTGGAGATGTTGAGATAATCGACAGTTACACGTTTGAGGATTCCAATGTAAATCACAGAATACATGCCAATGTGGATCCGCTGGAGGTTATGGCACTGTATGTTCCCATTATTTTCTTTGCGGTAGCACTGATTGTTGTATTTCTCTTTATGTCTTTACTGATTCGTCAGTGCAGAAGAGAGATCGGAATCTTACGCGCTTTGGGATATTCGAGAAATTCCATTGTTGCGGCCTTTTGTGCGGTGAGCGCTCTGGCGTCCGCCTGTGCGGTCGGGCTCGGAGCACTGATCGGGTTTGGAGTGACAAGGTTTATCGGATCGTTTTTCCGGGACTTTTTTGATCTGTATTTCTTTAACTACTCGTTCCACTATAAACGATTCCTCATTTCCACTGCACTTACATTTGTAGTGGGAGAACTTTCAACGATATTCGGTACCGGTTTCGTCAGCCGTATTTCTCCTTCGGAAGCGATGTCCCGTCCGGCTCCCGCAGAGAATGTGCATGCCGGCAGTTTTATGAAGAATGCGAACCCGTTCTTTAAATACAGCGTACTGACCATTCTTCGTGCCAGGGCAAGATTCGCGGTATCGGTTTTCTGTCTGGCATCTTCCGTTATGCTGATTTTCATGTCGATTTCCTTCTATCTTTCGAAGGATAAGATTCTGTATGATTATTACAAACGGCGTGTGAATTACGATTGTGAGATTATTACCAAAGGGGAACCCTCCGAAACATTTCTTAAACATATCACAGCGAAAGGGTATGCAAAAGACCCGGAGGTGATACGATACTATAACAGAAAGATTCTGGCAAACGGTGAAGTGGCATCCGCAATCATTAAAGCGATTCCCGTAAACACCGGTAAAATCAACATCTTCGATTCGAGAGAAAAGAAGATTGCGCTTTCCCTCGAAGGTATTATTCTGGAAAAACATCTGGCGGATCAGCTGAATGTAGAAGTGGGAGACGAAGTGCTGATTGACGGAGTTTTCTATCC
>CADCOL010000176.1 GCA_902803015.1 uncultured Lachnospiraceae bacterium
GCACAAGCCCCAATACCCAGAAGCCAAAATACTGATCACCAAACAGCTTCAGCCAGCGCACCATACTACCGCCTCACCTCATCTCAATTCTTCACTCCAGGATCCTGCCCGCCCTCGGGCATTCTCAGCTCTTCTCACTCAGATCCTGCCCGTCCTCCGGTATCTCCTGCAGAAACCCCGTCTCTGTCAAAATATCGACCGCCCTGTCCACGGCCTCCTCCGCCACGTACACATCGATCTCATGCGTCGTCATATGCCCCATGAGAATTCCGATATACTGGCCGGAACCCCTGACCCGCTTCACGGACGGTATGTCATAGTACTCCAGCGTCGCGATCACCTGATCGGCGTCGAAGGAGTCAAAGGTTGTATAGATTTTGATTTCGGAGGTGGACATGGGTATTTCTCCTATTTATTATATGAAGTCGAAACTTACTAATTACTAACCTATTTGAAATATGCTCATTCACTGGTCCATAGCAGATTCATATTCCCAATTCTTAAAACCACAGTTTTTAGCTGCCTGATAGACAGGATAAATCACTTCCGACAATTGTCCTGTGAACTCGCTTTGGCTAAGTCCTTCACGATACAATCGATGCGCTATTTCCGGACTGTTGAGGTGTTCCCTTGCGCATTTATTAAATTCCTTTTTAACCGCTTCGTAACTCCAAATCATTTGATATGAATGATACTCCAAATCTGCCAATAGCGGAAAATAATGATTCCAGTCCGGAAGATTATTACTCTTTTTACTATTAATTGACCTAGTCGTCGGATGCAGATTCCAGAATTCGTCATGAGCCACATAGGACCATGGCACAAAATGATCAATGGAAATGTTATTCTTCGTCATTTCGACATTATCATAAATCTCATGGATCGTTCCAAATTCAGATAGTAGTTTCCAGTACTTTTTTACTCTCTCCAGCTTTCTCTCCGTAGGAGGATATAGTTTGTCTGAAATGCCTGGTACACTAGGGTTTCGCCGTTGCAGATACAGAATCATATTGTACTGGATCCATCCACGAAGAATTTCCTGATTCTCCATAAAATAATCCGCCCAGTCCGGGTCAATATGAATCTTTGTCCTAAGCCCCATAATCGAATCAAAATAATACATCAATCGTTTCTGTTGATTAATTTGAAGAGCTCGTTCATAAGAGCCATACTTCCATGTCTCTTTGGGGAAGTCTGTATAAAATGGGACTTGTAATCTAAAGGGAACTTCTTGAATCAAAGTATTCTTGTATCCTATTACATGAGGATCCTCACATTGTCTAAGCCACCTAATAATCTCCCGCTTTTTAATATTCGGAAGAATGCCTGTCGATTTATATATATAATTAACTGCTTTTTCCAATGTATCACGAGGGCCTAAATTCAAATGATACTCTGTTACCATATACCAAGCGTCAGCAATCATTTCATCAATCAGATCTTCAAACAAAATATCTCTGTTTCCACTGCAGACTTTGTTCAATATTGCCTGAAACCAGAACAATTTATAACATTCTGATTTTTTATCAAACAGTCTGGATAAAGCTGAAATATTCAATTGATCAGAGTATGGCAGCTGCATTTATTAACCCCACCTTGTAATATAAATGACAGAATACATTTAAGCCTTTGTATAGTATTAAGGTCTCCTGACTCATGATACATAATCAATGGAAACGAGAAAAATCTGTTGCGATATATTTCTCAAACTGTTTTTTACAGTATTCCCTTTTAATACCTGTCTGTTTATCTGTTCTATTCCCATTGAACCAGATACTTCGTTTGCCTTTATTCTTTCCTGTTTTGTTTGTAACGCACTCCTCAAGAAACTCTTGTGATGAAAGAATCCACATCATATCAAGTCGTTCAGAGTAAAAGACAAAATAGAAATTCTCCGCCAACTCATGAGTAATTGCAGAGAATAACGCGGCATCTCCCTCTGTGACTTCTTTTGATCGAGCTTTAATCTGAACTTCAATAAATGTTCCATCTTCTTTCTTGATTACACAGTCGACACCGTGATCATCTACTAATGGCAGATATACATCCAATCCTTCCATTAACATCTTGCCGATCAAATTGTATTCCATTCTCTTTCCGAACCCTGCAGAATGTCTGAATGAGATTCCCATAATTTTTGCCTTTCATTCTAGTATTATGATGCCGTGGCAAATGAATAGAATTTTTATCAATTTTTCTTCCTCTTCGAAGTGCGGTGTTATGCCGGGAAAAGCCCTATTTTATCGTCTTTTTAGGCATTGTGACAAATTTGACACAATTACAGATTTTGCCGTAAATCGGCATAATTTGGCATAACACAGCAGTCTTTAGTAGTAAAAGTAGTAGTAATTTGGAGTGCGATTACTACTTTGTTCTATTGATCCAATTCTTTAATTGAGGGCATAAGCTCCTCTATTTTTTTTACAATACGTTTCTGTTCTTGAATCGGTGGAATTGGAACAATAATATCTTCCATTTTTGATTTATTCACAATGGGTATTGTAGTCATTGAAGCTTTGTTTTTTATTTGTGAAAGAAAAATATCTGATTGACACATCCAGTAAATATAATCCGAATATGGATAATAACATATTGAATTGATTTGCTGATTTGTTGTCCCATCTAATGGTATTATTGCTGACTTCCCAATATTTCCAATACAGTTTACTGCAATTGAACCTTTAGGGATGTACCGTGCTTTTTTCATTCCTTCTTCAGAAAGATTTTCACCTGCTTTTAACATGTATTTCTCGTTTTGTATGTCATTTGGTTTATAAA
>CADCOL010000177.1 GCA_902803015.1 uncultured Lachnospiraceae bacterium
CTTGCATTGTTGTCCGCAACGCTTCCCGGAGCACCTTCCAGAATCGAACTCGACATTTCCAAACCGTATATTACCATCGGCAGAATGTCCAGTGATGAAATCCAGCCGGATATTGCATTCCCTTCGGATTTTAAGTTCATCGGAAGAAAACATGCCAGAATTCAGAACAATAATGGAAAGTTCTTCATTATCGATTTAGGTTCCAAGAACCATACATTCGTAAACGGCAACATGCTGATTCCGAACCAGCCGTACGAACTGACTGCCGGTGCAGAAGTAACCTTTACGGAGTCCATGCCTGTTAAGTATCGCGTAAATATGTAGGAGCAGCTTATGAAGTTGTTGCAGGGGTTTTATTCGGACGTGGGGAGTACCAGAAGCGTCAATCAGGACTCCATACTGTGCCGAATGATTGAGAATAAAAAGAATTCCTTTGCAATTGTAGCTGTCTGTGACGGAATCGGCGGACTCGAGCACGGTGAGATTGCCTCCCGCATTATCTGTGAATGCATCAATGAAACCTTTGATGAAATCGCAACATGGATTGATGTGGATACCGTGGACGCGGATATCATCGTTTCCCATATGAAGGATGCGGTGGAGGAAGCGAATCAGAGACTGTTTGATTATAAAATCATGCACGGGATGCAGACGGGTACCACGATGTCGTTGCTGATTCTTCTCCGTGAGTATTATTACATCATTCAGGTCGGTGACAGCAGAGTCTATCTGATGCGCTACGGTTTTTTAAGACAGCTTACCGTGGATGCGACCGTTTCCAGCATGGTGAACGGCAGAATGAAGTCGTATCTGAGCAATTACATGGGAAAAGACCAGGACGTGTTCTATACGGTCGAAGAAGGCAGTATACGCAGGGATGATTTGTTTGTGGTATGCTGCGACGGATTCTATCACAACCTGAAGGTGGAAGATTTGAATTTTGACCGAAGAATCTTCAATTCGCCGGACAAGGCTAACGACAAATGCCGCGAACTGGTGCATTTGATGATGAACCGCGGAGATAAAGACAATATCACGGTCGGAATGGTATTTGCGAGGGGATAATTAACCGAGCTTTGCGCGTACAATCGCAAGCATCACGTAAAGCGCTCCGATTAAAAGAAATACAAGAACGTTTGTTAAGAGGGAAATCAGAAGGTTTTTTGCAAAAGAGTCTTCGCGTTTCCCTTTTATGATGATAAAAATAAGCTTGGCCAGTTCGTATTCCGCGACGGTTGCGGCAAATCCGATCAGGCTGAATCGCAGAAGAATATTGGTAACGGTCAGGCCGAGTAAAAAGAATATTTCAAAGTAAAAATCGAACGACGGGATTTTACATTTGCAGTGATGGCATTTGCCACCGTTAAACAGATATGCAAAGATCGGAATCTGGTCGATTAAACGGATTTTATTCCCGCAGGCATCACAATAACAGTCCGGTGCATAAACGGGCGTTTTGCTGCCTTTTAAGAGGCGTATAATGTCCGTTGTGGCATATGCACTTAAGACATAGAATGCAAGTATGATTGTGGCTATTACAAGGTATTTAAACATGGTATAATTATAGCATATTATTGAGAAACCATGTAGAGATTATGGTGGCTCTGAAGGAGAACGAAATATGAGTGAAGAATTGAAAGAGACAGTGGAAACCACGGTAAGCAAGAAAAAGAACAATCTGCCCATTATTATCGGTGCAACGGTATTCGTGATTGTTGCAATTGTGTTTGCCATTATTGCGATTCTGTTTGCGACCGGCAAACTTGGCTCCGGTAAGAGGGATAATCCGAATTTTGACGATAAATATCTGGAAGATCCGTCGTACGATACGACAACGCTGGGAATGACCGAGCTTCTTGATATTGCAGCCAAGGCTTTGGACGAAGGCGATTATGCAAAGGCTATCGAGAATTATGAAAAGGCATTGGAAATCGACGAAATGTCGGTGGATGCATACCTCGGTCTGGTAGAGGCATATATCCGCAGCGGTGATTTTGAAAAGGCTTTGGA
>CADCOL010000178.1 GCA_902803015.1 uncultured Lachnospiraceae bacterium
AAAAGGGGGATTCAAATGGGAAAAGTTCGGATTGTAACGGACAGTACCTGTGATTTGTCGCAGGAACTGCTGGACCGCTATGATATTAAGGTGATACCTTTGTGTATCATCATGGATGATCAAAGCTATAAGGATGGCGTGGAAGTTAAGACCGAAGATGTCTTAAAATGGAGCAATGACAACAAAACGACTCCGAAGACTTCGGCGGCAAACTTAGAAGATGCGTCGGAATTCTTAAGACCGTTTCAGGAAGCGGGAGAAGAAGTTATTTATATCGGCATCTCAGAGGATATGAGTACCACCTGCAACGTTATGCGATTAGCGGGTGAAGAGCTGGAGTTTGAGAATTTTCATGTGATTAACTCCATGAACCTTTCGACCGGAATCGGTCTGCAGGTTCTTCGTGCGGCTGACCTTGCGGCAAAGGGAAAGAGTGCACAGGAGATTTACGATGCCATCAACGGTGCAAGAGAGGATGTAAGAGCATCGTTTGTGGTGGATACGCTGGTGTTCTTATCCAGAGGCGGCAGATGTTCCGCAGTTACCGCGCTTCTTGCAAGCACGTTAAAGATTAAACCCCGCATTGCGGTTACCCTGGGTAAAATGGGTGTGTCCAAAAAATATCACGGAAACTTCGATAAATCCATCATCAAGTATGTGCATGAGATGGAGGACGATCTGCTTGCGGCGGATCCGAGCCGTGTATTTATCACCCATTCTCCGATGGAAAATCCTGCATTGGTGGAAGAAATCAAAGATTATTTAAAGAGCTTAAAGCACTTCGATGAAGTACTCGAGACGAATGCGGGCTGCGTGATTTCCAGTCACTGCGGACCGAACTGTCTGGGTGTACTGTTTTATCAGAAATAGGCAGAGTCTGCGATGGAGAAAGAGATTCGGATTCTTTTCAATCGAATGACGCCGGAAGATTACGGACAAATGATGAAAGACGGTTTCCGGCCGGGGGAATTAACCCCGGCGGAGAACGTCTTTCTTTTGGATGAAGTGAAGGACAGCCTTCGGGCGACAGCAGGCGGAGAGTATCCGTATGCGGAAAATCTTTCCCGGGAGGAGAGGCGGAGTATCATTGCGGATGCTTTGGCGGAGAGTTCTTCCACGGAAGACGAGTGTTTGGAACGCGAGCTTACGAGGGCGTTCCGTGACCGTGGATTGCCTCTGACGCAGGACTTATATGAGCAGGGAGCCGGACTCCTTCTTCGAATTCTCGCCCTGGAAAACATCAGCGACGGAACCAGCGAATATGTGATTCGAAACGGAGTGAATCCGACGATAGAGAATCTCTACCGTTTGCGGTTTGAAAAAGAAAGCGGGAAAGGCGCAGATTTCGAGCGAAGTGACTCAGCTCTTGCCTGGTCATTTCCCGAGGAGGAGTTGTTTGATTTAAAGGCGTATCTGGAAGCGGAAGAACTCCTTTGGGAAGGAGCGGAACTGCAGGCCGGGTGGCTTCGCGAACATAACCTTTTCCTGACGGCAGGAAATATGATGCTCTTAAACAGTCTTTGGGGATTGCCCTGTCCGTTTGAGGTCGCAAAAGCAGCAGAAATTGCGGCGGATAATCTGTCGATGGGATATCAGCCGGAGACGGCTGTGTTTGACATGGATTTCATGAACAACCGGGTTGCCGGCCGGGGCGCGTTGAATGCACCCAAGCTCGGAATTGTTCAGAAATCCGGTCAGCAGGCAGAAAAATCATATCGGAAAGGAAACTTAAAAGAAAGGGAATCCGATGCAGACTACGCGGAACGGAAGGAGGATCTGACCTTCGAGGAGTTTCGTGAGGCATATAAAGATTGCGATGAGGCGCTTACCGTTCTTCAAAATCTGGGAATCCGTGTTTGTGCGAATCATCTTCTCGCGATGAAAGCCTTGCTCGCGGGCGAGGGAGAAAAGGTTTTTGCCCGTCTGTCCGAAATCCTTGGGACGAAGGAACTCATTGCCTGCTTCCATGAAGGGGACGGAAAACTCCGTCTGAAGGCAGCAGCGTACAGGGATGTATATGAGCTGTTAAAAGGGAAAGCGAGTGTAAATGTTCTGCAAACAGCAAACGAAGGAAAAGAAACGAGCCCGGCAGCAGAAGCGTCAAAGAAGGACATATCGCAGATTGCGCGAATCCTCCTGTTGATGAGGGATCTGGCGGAAAAAGGATCTTTCGAAACTCCGGTTTCTCTGGGAGAGGCTTTGTTGTGCGTTCATATCCGAAAGCAGGACGGGAATATTTTTGTTTCCTTCCGTCAGGAAGAGACCGGCGGAATCTTTATGAACATCCGGAACGAAAGTGACGGAATCCATGCTCTGGTAGTCGGAGATGACGAAGAGGCACTGGAAAGCTTAAAAGAGAGCGGTCTTTTATCCAAATACCTCCTTCAATCGTTCAAAAAAGAAGTAAGATGCACCTATCTTTTCCGGGAAATGCTGCCGGAAAGAAATCTATATTAAATAATTCTTTTGTGAAACTTGGTCAAAAAAGAGGCGGGCCAACGGTATTTTAGCACCTGTTGGCTCGGTTTTTTTGTGTAAAACTCACAAAGTTTTTTCTAATTAAATATTTCTCAAATAATTGTCTTTACAACTCTATGCATTTTACTATATAATGCACATACACACGAGGATATCTCTACCTCGTTAATCAATTAAATCCATATCGGGTATTTTTCACTAATTAGAAAGACGAAAGAAAAGAGGTGGGACAATACGATGTATTAGTTTTAATACTGACCTTATCTGTAATATACGATTTACAATTCGACAAAGTTCCCAATGCACTGATTGGCATCGGAATCACCGCGGGAGTTATCTTTCGTTTATCAAGCAGTAAAGGAACTGAAACATGGATACTTGTTTTTGACCTTATATTTCCCTTTGTTTTGTTTTTTCTGTTGTTTCTGATTCGGGCTTTCGGTGCCGGTGATATCAAACTTTTAATGATGACAGGTTTATATCTGGGGACGAAAAGCAACTTACGATGTATCGGTTTCGCATTTTTAGCCGCTGCCATGATCGGCATAGTGAAACTGTTAATACATAAACGACTTCTTTCAAGATTCGGAGTGCTTCTTGATTATGGAAAAAAGATGGTGGAGTCAGTCATTTACAAAAAGTCCTTACCGCTTTACCGTATCGGGAAGCACACCGAGGAAGCCGCAAAGATACATTTCAGCCTCCCTATTTTGATTGGGACCATGTTGGTTTTAGCGACCGGGCAGGCATAGAAGGGAGTTTATTTGGAAAAGGAAATTATTGCCGTCGGTCATCCGGAAGGGGAGTATGCCGGGCGTTTGGCGGACTATATAAATGAAAAAAGCCTCTTAAATCTGAAGATGGTCGCATTTCAATCCAAAGAAAAAATGGCGGAATACCGAAAACGCCATAATCCCAAATACGAAATTGTTCCTCCCGAATGGGACGAGGAACCGTTATCGGACGGAGAAAGATTTTTCTTCTGTGAAGAAAAAGAACAGGAAAAAGAAAGAGGAATATACCGATATCAGGCAGCAGACCTGATTGCCGCCCGAATACGGGAAGTTGCCGGACTTAAACGTGGGCATAGCGAAGTGAACGGGGCAAGTAAATATATAGCGATTTACTCGCCGGTCGGAAGGTGTTTAAAGACATCTTTTTCGCTCACATTGGGTCAGATGCTGGCAAACAACTACAGGGTTTTGTATCTGAATTTTGAGAATTATTCCGGTTTTGGACGTTTCCTGAAAGCGCAAAAGGCATCGGACTTTACTGATTTGTTTTATTATTTCCGGAATATGCCGGACGAGTTTTTTACGAAAATGGAAGAGTCGGCCATTTCGGTAAACGGCCTTTTAATAATACCGCCGGCACTTTCCTATCTGGATACGGAAAGCATCGGGGAAGAAGAATGGGATAAGTTCTTTCAGGCAGTTTCCGACAGCGGAAGATATGATTATATTCTTTTGGATTTATCAGACTATGTGAAGGGGTTGTATCGAATACTTCAAAAATGCTCGATTATATATACATTGGCACCGGCTGATGGTGTGGCAATGGCAAAAATCCAACAATACGAAACAATTTTGTCAGAGATGCATTGCGAAGGGATTTTAAATCATACAAAGAAGCTTACCCCGCCGATTTTTAAAAAGATTCCGATAGAACCGGAGGAGCTGCTTCATTCGGAATTGGCGGATTATGTTCGAAGAATAACGGAGGAGGATTTCAATTGGCTGAAGAAACCGCAGTAAACAGAGAGTGTATAAACCGGATTCGCAAAGAAATACTGGATCGGATGGATTTAAGCAGGGATATTTCCGACGAAGAATTGGAGCGAATGATTTGCAAACAGGTTTCAGAGGAGGCAAGGGACAGGTATATTTCGCTGGAGGACAGAAACCGTATTGCAAAAGGGGTATTTAATTCTCTTAGAAAACTCGATTTTATTCAGGACCTTTTGGAGGATGAGGAAATAACGGAAATCATGATCAACGGACCGGATTTGATTTTTACGGAAAAAGCGGGCCTGGTGATAAAACAGGAATTACAATTTGAGAATCGGGAAAAACTGGAAGACATGATTCAGCAAATTGTTTCCTCCTGTAACAGAACCGTTAACGAAAGAGATCCGATTGCAGACGCCAGATTGCCGGACGGATGTCGTGTGAATATTGTACTCTCCCCACCGGCAATGGATGGACCGGTGGTTACCATCCGAAGGTTTCCGAAACAGGAAATTACAATGAGGGAACTGATTCGTTACGGAACACTTACCGAAGAAGCCGCATCTTTTCTTCGATTTGCGGTGGAAAGAGGAAGCAATATCTTCGTAAGCGGCGGAACAAGTTCCGGGAAAACAACTATGTTGAACGTCCTTTCCGGGTTTATTCCGCAATCCCTTCGGGTTATTTGTATAGAGGATTCAGCGGAGTTGCGAATTACGCATATTCCGAATCTGATACGATTGGAAACACGCAATTCAACCGCAGAGGGGTGTGAAGATATTACCATCCGGGATTTGATACGCTGTTCACTGAGAATGAGACCCGATCGAATCATCATTGGCGAAGTAAGAGGAGCGGAGGCTTTAGATATGCTTCAGGCGTTTAATACCGGACACGACGGAAGCATGTCGACAGGGCATGCCAATACGGCAACGGATATGCTGCTCCGTCTGGAGGCCATGGTATTAATGGGAACAAAGCTCCCGGTCAGCGCCATTCGCAGACAGATTTCCACGGGAATTGATTTGATGGTCCATTTAAGCCGTCTTCGAAACG
This sequence comes from uncultured Lachnospiraceae bacterium, assembly GCA_902803015.1. Classification (GTDB taxonomy): domain Bacteria; phylum Bacillota; class Clostridia; order Lachnospirales; family Lachnospiraceae; genus UBA3766. The sequence goes on from CADCOL010000178.1 coordinate 5,262, forward strand.
GACAAAGAAGGGTGGAGGAGATTCTGGAAATAGTCGGAATGCGAGGAGAGGAAATCGAGACCAATACATTGTTTGCTCTGATACAGGGAGAGGATGGAGAGCCGATTCTGAAAAAAGTGAATGCCCCAAAGCGTACAGGGAGAGGTTTTTTGTCAAAAAGGGTTGTATAAGTAATGGATTATCAAAAATACAGATTAAAAATCCGCGAATGGGTAATTTATGGTTGCGTTTGGATGGGTGTTTCCGGACTTTTTGCATATTTTTTCTATCGTTCCTATATTGTTTTCGCAATTTCGGGAATGTTCTTTCCGTTATTCGTCTCCGGAATACGAAAGAAGTGTGCAAAAGAGAGACGCTGGAGACTGAAACTGCAATTTGCGGATGCTTTGCTGGGGATATCTACAGCATTACAGTCCGGAAACTCCATCGAAAACGCATTTCGAAAAACCCGTGAAGAAATGGAAAAGTTGCACGGAACGGAATCGGATATTGCAAAAGAACTTAAAACCATTACGCAGGGGTTGGATAATAATCTGACCATTGAGAGCCTGTTATCCGATTTTGCCAAAAGAAGTCACGTGGGCGAAATAGAGGATTTTGCGGAACTATTCTCGATGGGTAAACGAACAGGAGGAAATATAAGGCATATCATGGAGAGTTGTCTTGAAACGATTTCCGAAAGTGTAGAAATGCAAAGAGAACTTCGCATCCAGCTTTCTTCCAAGCAATTGGAACTGCGAATTATGAGTATGGTTCCGTTCGGAATACTGATTTATATCGGATCGACATCGGCAGGTTTCTTTGACAGCCTTTATCACAATTTCACGGGAATCATGATTATGACGGGATGTCTGGTTGTGTATCTGCTCGCATATTTTTGGGGGATGAGAATTATTGAAAGAATCAAAGAAACATAAATACAGAATTATAGCTGTTCTTATTGCCGGCATAGCAATTGCGGCATTTCTCAAAAGTTGGAAGCAGACGAATCTGAACGGAAATTTGCTAAAAAGATCCGAAGCCGGAGAGGGATCAAAGGAAATCGAACTGATTGCCAGGTCCGGCAGAGAAGAAGCGGAGATTTCTTTTTCTCTTGAGGAGCACGAATATACGCAGGAGGAATTGAGGGAACAGGAAACAGACTTTGATGCGCAACTGGAAAAAAACGTTTTGAATGACAATTCCTCTTTTTTGTCCATAACCCAACCATTAAATTTTGTTGAAGAGATTTCAGGATATCCGTTTGAAATGCAGTATCATACGGAGCCGGACGGATTGTTTTTGAGGAACGGGGAGATTAGGCAGGATTTATCGCTGCCGGTTTCCGGGACACTATACATAGAAATTACCTGCTCCGGTTATGAGAAGACGAAAACGGTTCCGATTACGATTGCGGAACAAAAAGAAGATGATTTTGAAAAGCGGATTCGGAGCATATTGGAAGACATGGAAACGGAAACCAGACAAAGTATTTATATGGAACTTCCGGACAGCTTGGAAGGGCAAAAGGTAACTTATCAACTGAAAAAGGGGAAAGATACTTATTTGCCTTTATTGCTTTTGCCGGTAGCGGGAGCATTGTTTCTTTGGGGAGATCGTTTCGATGAGACGGAAAAGAGGAAGAAACATAAGGCGGTTTTGCGTGAGAGTTATCCGGAACTGGCAATCAAGATTTCCATGCTGATTCAGGCCGGTTTTACACCGAGAGGGGCAATGGAAAGAATCGGCAGGCAGTATCTGAATGAATGCAAAGAGGGAAGGAGAC
>CADCOL010000179.1 GCA_902803015.1 uncultured Lachnospiraceae bacterium
AAAGCGTTGTTTTACCGCTGTTCGGGTTTCCCGCTAGTGCAATTGTGATACTCATATATTTCATCCTCCTTCATTATGTCCGTTATTCATTACGAACAAATGTTAGTTTTGCCTAACCTGTGTACTAAAAGAAAGAGCCATCCAAAATATGGCTCTTCGCCAAAAATATGGTGTGAATTACTCTACTTCCACCATTTCGGCATCCGCCTTACGAAGGCTTAATTCATAGCCGCGTACGGTCAGCTCCAAAGGGTCACCCAGGGGTGCAACTTTACGGACATAGATTTCCACGCCTTTGGTGATTCCCATGTCCATGATTCGTCTTTTGATTGCTCCCTCGCCGTGCAGTTTTACAACGGTTGCGGCTTCTCCGACTTTCACATCTCTTAACGTTTTCATATATTTCCTCCCTTAGACCTCTCCCCGATCCGATATCCGGGAATCAGGTTTATTCTTTAAACCATTATCCTTCTGGCAAGCTCCTCGCTGACTGCCACGCGGCTTTCCTTAATTCTTACGATTACATTTCCGCCGAGCGTGTTGACGATACATACCTGCCCGCCGACATTAAATCCCAAATCTTCCAAATGCTTCTTTATTTCGGGACTTCCGACAATCTTTTTGATGATTTGCTCCTCTCCCGGTTCTGCAAAAACAAGTGGCATCATGATTCTCCTCCATTGCTTGTTCAAGGATTCCGAGCCGTATTGGTTCCGGCCGGACATAATAATAGTTAGACACCCCTAACCAAAACACAGTATAATTAGTCGTCACTAACTTGTCAAGGAGTTTTTGCTTTTCTGAAGCTTAAAAACGAAAAAACAACCACAAAAATCACAGGAATAACAAAAAGAAGACTTCCGGCCAAAATTCCGTTTCGGTCAATTTTTGTTCCCGAAGGTTTCGAAGGAGTTCCGTCTCCTGCAGGGTCCTCCGTACCGGTCAGAACTTCTCCGCTTCCGGGAGCTCCGTCCGCCGGAGCCTGGCCATTTCCGCCCTCTTTACCGTCAGTTCCGACGTCTTCACCCGGTTCCTTCCCGTTGACCGATTCGGTCTTTTTATCATCTTCTCCATCTTTCCTGCCGTCATCGCTCTGTTTTAACACACTCTGGTCCGGAATCGGAATGGCCCCGATCGACTGACCGTTTACCGCAAGCATCTGCTTAATCATATACTCGAAGTCGGCTCTCGTGGCGTATCCCTGCGGGTCAAGCTTCTGCTCCGACTTCGGTCCGTTAACATTTCCCTTTACATTGGTAATATTCCAGGTAACGGCCCAGGTCACTGCCTCCCAGGCATAATAGTCAATCTCGTAATAATCCGCGAATTCGTCCGTTCTGCCGAAATCAATTGCTCTTTTATACTTTTTAAACTCCGCATAGCGCATCAGCATAAAGGTCATATCCTGACGGCTGATCCATTCGCCCACGCCGAAGGTATCGGCGGAAAAATCGGGATATCCGAGACATACCGCATTCTTCTCTCCCCAAAGCAGGGCATCCGTATACCATTCTCCGGATTCTGCATCCGTAAATCTGCTCTTTAATCCTTCCACGGAAGGTTTTCCGGCCATATCATAAAGTGTCTGAACCACCATTTCCCTTGTGAGAAGGTCCCCGGTATCCTTAGGTGCCTCTTTTGACCCATTCGGTCTATCCTGCGTTTTCTTCGTCGGTGTCGTATTGACGGTCACTTTATCATCCACGCAGAGAAACAGGATGTTATCCGCGCCGGTGGATGTGTCCCCGCCGTAATCAATCGTCCAGGAATGACATTGTCCCACTGCCGACTCATTCTTTTTCACACCGTCCTTATATACTTTCACTAAGGGAACGTTGTCTCCGATTCCAAGCGAGGTAAAATTATTCGTAAATGCCTGCAGGAAATATAATTTGGAATTGTTTGATACATCCAGTGCCCTGATCTGATTGCATGCACAGTCAAGATAAACAAGTTCCGGATTGTTGGAAAGGTTCAGATTTGTAATCTGATTATAACTGCAGATCAGTTTCTGCAGCTTCGTATTTTTGCTGACATCCACGGATGTGACACCGTTATAGGCACAGTTATAGTATTGCAGGCCCGGATTATTGCTTACGTTGATGCTTCCGAGCCCCGGATTATTCCAGATGTCCAGACGTTTCATTTTAGGATTGTGACTGACATCGAGCGATGTCAGATGATTTCCGAACGCATCAAGATGCGAAAGATTCGGGTTATTGCTTAAATCAAGCTGTGTCAGCTCGCAGCTTCCGCATGTTAAATGCTCCAAAAGAGGATTATGCGATACATCAAGCGAGGTCAGCGGATTGGTATTGACCTCCAGATACGACATAGCAGGGTTATTTGAGACGTTTAGGTATGTCAGGTTACAATCATAGCAATAAACCCACTCCAGCTTCGAATTGGGCGTAAAATCGAGCGACGTCAGCGGATTGTTTGAACACCATACTCCGTGCAGTTCGGTAAAGTATTCAATCCCCTGAAGAGACTGAATTCCCATTCCGATGCAGTTAATATAGGTGGTCAGCGCTATTTCGTTATCGTCCAGAACTCCGTTTCCGTCGCGGTCGAATTCTCCGCCTGAAATGAAGGCCCGAAAATTATCATCCGGAAAAGTCCCCGCATTGATTTCCACGGACGCATGAACCACATTTGCCCCGCCGCCTGCAATTGCACCCGCAAGCAGGATTGCGGCTGCCGTCAGTACGCATCCGACAGCGAATCTGAATGCCCATCCGTCAACTCTTCTCAATAAATCACACATAATGCTTCCCTTTTACACTTTTTTCAAACGGCTGATTCCCCAATGCAACCGTTAAACTTCATAATATGTTCCGTAAGTCTGGCGAAAATCCTCTTCCCAGCGAATCTGATTGTTCTTAGCCTCGGTAAGCTTGATTCCGACGCTTAAACCGAGAAAGAAATTCACCATGCTGCCCATAAATCCGATCAGGCCGAAAATCAAATCATCCACCCAGCCGATTCCGGTGATAAAATCCGGCAAAAGATCAATCGGGCACACCCAGTACAATAATGCTGCCGCCACACAAATTAATGCGATGATAAAGAATCTTTTCTTCTCTTCCATGGTACGTTCCTCCCTTTTACAATACATGTTGTATCCGTAACTGCCTTTTTCGAAAGGCTCTTTTTCGTGTCTGCAACTGTATTATCAAATTTAAGGTGTACCATAAACAGTCCAGTGTCAGTGGTTGGATGCAGCGTCTTTCAGCATCTTTTTATACTTCTTAACCACATTCTCCGGTGACGTAATCTTTACGCCGCTTCCCAATGCGAAAACCCATCCCAGGAACTGGTCGCTTGCCAATACCTTTACGGTCGTTTGATACATGCCCGGATCGGTTGCCTTGTGAATCGGAATTTCCTTTCCGAAGCGGTCGATAAAGACACCGATTAAATGCTCCGGAAACTCAATGCGCACATTCTCTTCTTCCCCGCGAAACATTCCGAAATTCTTCTTAGCATACAATGC
>CADCOL010000180.1 GCA_902803015.1 uncultured Lachnospiraceae bacterium
GAAGACCATCGTATTCGGTCTTACCGGTACCGGCTACTTCGATATGTATGCATACGAAGCATTCCATGACGGAAAGATGACCAATTATATCCCTTCCGACGAGGAAATTGCAGCTTCCCTTGCAAAGCTTCCCAAAGTAGAAGGATAAGAATTTTACCAACTTGAAAAAAGGCCTTGAGAATCCCTCTCAAGGCTTTTTTATTGGGGATTTCTGTGATATAATGATTGCGTATGGGGAAAATAGCAAAAAAGGGATAATGTATGGAAAAAATCATCTATTATGACTACGCCGCTTCGGCGATTTACGGTCTTCTGATTATATCCTGTATTGTTCGAAAGATGTTGAAAGGTCGAGTGAACCGCAACTTCTTTCTTATGGTAATTGTGGGCTTTATTGCCACATTTGCCGACATCATGAGCATAGCACTCGATCTTTCCGGCAACGGCAGCTTTATCGGTTGGCAGTATGCTTTCCACACCACCTATCTTTTGTTCCATACCATGACACTGCCGGTGTATTTAATCTTCATCATCGAGCTGACCGGTACAAGATACCGTACGCTTGCCAATCCCACTTACAAGATTCTTATGTTTATTCCCATGGAGGCGGAAGTCTTTATGCTTGCGCTGAATCTGGTAAATCATTGTGTCTTTTACATCACCGAAAACGGGGAATATGTAAGAGGCAAATTCTTCATTGTCAATTACCTGGTTGCGGGATTCTATCTGGTGGCATGTCTGATTCATCTGATTCGTTACAGCAAGACCATCAGTTTCGGCAAATATGTTTCGCTTTTTTCACTGTTCCCGGTTGTTTTGACAGCTGTTTTAGTCCAGTATTTTGCACCGCATATCGTAATCGAACTTTTCTCAATTTCCATCTGCTATCTGTATAACGCTTTAATCGTAACGAAACCCGAAGAGATGGTGGATCCGGTTACGGGGCTGATGCGTGTCTCCGTTTATTCCGAGAGACTGAACCGTTCGCGAATCACGAAGGGCAATTTTACCATCATTCTGATCGAGGTATCCAACTACCGCTCCCTGCAGCGTTCTTTGGGATATGATGCAAGCAAGAATCTTCTCGGACTGATTGCGGATCATTTGTCCGCAATCTGCAAGGACGAGAACTTAAGAGATCCGGATCTTTATTATCTTGAAAACGGCGAGTTTCGTGTTGTGGTTCCCGCGTCGGAACGCCCGGTTGTATTGCAGACCGCGAAGCGAATCAAGCAGACGCTTTCCGAAGGATTTATGTTCCGTGACGTGGAAATCAGCGTTCTTACGAACGTGTGCATTTTAAACTGGCCCGAGGATATTTCGGATGCAAGAAGCGAGATGCTTTTTGAAAGCCGCTTAATCGAGTCCCCGTACCACACGGACGTTATGTTCGCCAAAGAAGTTATGAGAAAGACGAATTTCGAGGTCTTAAAATCCATCGATGCCTTAATCGAGGATGCCCTGACCTATCGCAAATTCGAAGTATATTATCAGCCGATTTACTCCGTAAAGGAGAAAAAATTCACGGCGGCGGAAGCACTCCTTCGCCTGAATACCGAAGAATTCGGATTTATCTCGCCTGAGATTTTTATTCCGGCTGCAGAGCAAAGCGGTGCCATTCACCGTGTCGGACATTATGTTTTGGAGGAAGTGTGCCGGTTCATTGACGAGGATGATTTCAAGGAACTCGAGATTGAATGCATCGACGTAAACTTATCCACCATTCAGTGCCTGGAAAAGAATCTGGCAAGAGAAATTTCGCAGATTCTGGGCGCATATCATGTAAAGCCCGCGCAGATCAACCTGGAGATTACGGAGACGGCAGCAGCTTTCGGACAGAATGAAATGGATGTCAATATCGAGAACTTAAGCGCAAGAGGATTTTCCTTCTCACTTGACGATTACGGAACCGGTTATTCCAATATTTCCAGAGCGCTCAACATGCCGCTTTCCATCATCAAGCTCGATAAATCCATTACGAATATCGAACGCAATACAAAGCTTTATACCATCGGCGAGAATACCGTGCGAATGATTAAGGATATGAACATGAAAATCGTTGCGGAAGGCATCGAGGACGAGGCAACTTTGAAACTTTTCGAAGACATGGGTTGCGATTACATTCAGGGCTTCTATTTTTCCAAGCCGCTTCCCAGGGAAGAGTTTAAGAAGTTTATCTTGGAGCACAAGGGAAAAGAACCCGCCGGGAAGGATTATAAGGAGTAAAAATATGGTCACACCTTTAAGAAAGTGGTACAATAAAGGTTGGAGGATGTTTACAAATGGATGCTAAGAAGTTTGAAAAAGAACAGATTAATCAGATTATTCAGATGTTCGGCGAGCGCCGCAGAAGCCGCTTCGGCTGCGAAGATTATTATACGCTCTGCGGATATCGCAAATCCGACGGATCGTTAATGCACTATGACGGTGCTCTCTTAAGTTCCAGAAATCTGGACATTCCCGAGAAAATCAAAGATTTTTCCCTGATTGCGGGCATGTGGCCGATTGAGCCGAAGCTTTTGGCATCCGCGGAAGAGTTCTTCTTACATTTTTCCAACGGCAAAGCAGAACCCACCGATTTAAGCAGTCTCGACATTCTGCTTCGCAAGGGCGATGACGAGTGCTGGATTAACATCTCCACAATCGAGATGAACGTGGAAGGCGAGGACCTCGTCGAAGTTCTCTTTATCAACGAGGACGGCGAGAAGATGCTTTTAAAGAAAGCAATCTGCGGAAGCGAGACCGACGATCTGACAGGCGTTTTAAACCGAAACGGCATCATGCGTGCTCTTGCGCAGATGACTTCGGATGAGGCACCTCACACATATCTGCTTCTTGATATCGATACATTCAAAGAGGTAAACCTTACCTTCGGATATAAAATGGGTGACCAGGTACTGGTCAATGTGGTAAACATTATTCGCAAGCACCTGCGTGCCGATGACATTCTCGGTCGAATCGGCGACGATGAATTCTTCTTCTGCCTTTACGATGTAAGCGACAGGGTTGTTGCGGAGCGTATCGCAAAAGGTGTTGTCGAAATGACGCGCTTAACGCTTCCGAACGGATTGAACATTACATCTTCCGTGGGCGTTGTTATGAGCCCGGCAGACGGCGACTGTGCCGCAGAAATCTACGGACATGCGGATGAGGCAATGCTGGATGCAAGAAAGAAGGGCGGAGATACTTATACGTTCTATTCCGATATGCAGTAATAATTTGAATGCAACAAATAAACGATAAGGGGGGTACTTATCATGAAGGTTGCCATTGTTACGGGAGCTTCTTCCGGTATCGGCTGGGAAGCTGCACTGGAGATTGACAGACGATTCCGAAGCCTGGACGAAATCTGGATTGTGGGCAGAAACGAAGAGAAGCTTCGAATCCTTTCCAGACATTTGAAACATGCAAACCGAATTGTAATTATGGACGTTACGGATCCGGAAGACATGGATGCATTCGAGGATGTGATGCGCAGAATCCGTCCCAATGTGCGTATGCTTTTCCAAAGCGCGGGAGAAGGTCTTCACGGACGTTTCGATGAAATCTCAAGACAGGACGAGACAAATATGATTCGCTTAAACTGCGAGGCGCTGACTCATATTACGTCCATCTGTCTGCCCTATATGAAACCGGGCAGCCATATCATTCATCTGGCATCCGCAGCGGCATTCTCGCCCCTGCCGGAGTTTGCGGTTTATTCGGGCAGCAAAGCTTATGTTCTTTCTTTCTCCAAGGCACTGCGCGGAGAGTTAAAGAAGCGTAAAATCAATGTGACCGCGGTATGCCCCGGCCCCGTGGATACGCCGTTCTTTGACCGCAGCGAGCGATTTGTGCACAAACTTGGACCGGTCAAGAAATTCGTCATGAATACTCCGCGAAATGTGGCACGCAAGGCCATTTGCGATGCCGGATTTAAATTGCGGGTATCTTTCGACACGCCGCTTTTTGCAATTACGTCGATTTTATCCAAATTCTTTATGTAAAAATCAGGGAGCCTTTGCGGCTCCCTGTGTGTTTATGAAGGGAAAAATCCGTCCCGCAGCGCGGGACGTTTTGGGAGGTATGGTATGAAACTTACTTTCGTCGGTGCGGATCATGAGGTTACGGGAAGCTGTCATTGTCTGCAGGTGGGGAGCAAAAAAATCCTGGTGGATTACGGTATGGAACAGGGCATCAATGTATTTGAGAATGCCGAGCTGCCGTTTGACGAGGCCATGATTGATTATGTATTTCTGACGCATGCGCATGTCGACCATTCCGGTATGCTGCCGCTTCTTTATTCAAGAGGCTTTCGCGGACAGATTCTGATGACGGACGCGACCGCGGATCTCTGTTCCATCATGCTTCGCGACTGTGCACACATTCAGATGCAGGAAGCAGAGTGGAAGCAGCGCAAGAAAAAGCGTGGCGCCAATATCGAGGGCGGCGATCCGATTTATACGATGGAAGATGCGGACGGAGCTATCCGTCTGATTGTGCCGTTCCATTACGATCAGATTTATGAGCTTTGCGACGAGATTTCCTTCCGCTTTACGGATATCGGACATCTTCTCGGTTCGGCAAGCATTGAGCTTTGGCTTCGTGAAAAAGGAGAAGAGAGAAAAATCGTATTCTCCGGCGATATCGGTAATACCAACCAGCCGTTGCTTCGTAACCCGCAACCCACGAAGGAAGCGGATTACGTGGTCATGGAATCCACCTATGGCAACCGCGTGCATTCCACGGAACGCGTGGATTATGTCGGTGAGCTTGCGAAAATCCTGAAAGAAACCTTCGACCGCGGCGGCAATGTGGTTGTTCCTTCCTTTGCGGTCGGCCGTACGCAGGAGATGCTGTATTTTCTTCGTAAAATCAAGCATGACCACCTTGTGGAAGGCTGGGACAATTTTGATGTGTATGTGGACAGTCCGCTGGCTGTGGAGGCAACGGGAATTTTCCAGAAGAATATCGAGAACTGTTATGATGCGGAAGCACAGGAACTGGTACGTCAGGGCATTAACCCGCTGACCTTCCCGGGACTGAAGCTTTCGATTACGAGTGAGGAATCGAAGTTTATCAATTTTGACGAATCGCCGAAAGTAATTCTTTCCGCATCCGGTATGTGCGAGGCAGGTCGTATCCGCCATCATTTAAAGCATAATCTCTGGAGACCGGAATGTACGATTCTGTTCGTCGGATATCAGGCACTCGGGACACTGGGACGTACCATTGCGGACGGCAACGTGGACAGCGTAAAGCTCTTTGGCGAAACGATTGAGATTAAGGCGCAGATTAAGACACTGGCCGGAATCTCCGGACATGCCGATATGAACGGTCTGACGGATTGGGTAAATGCGTTTGAAAAACAGCCCGAGCGTGTATTTTTGGTACACGGCGAAGATGAGACGATTAAGAGTTTCTGCAATTACCTGCATGAGCAGTACGGGCACAATACTTATGCACCGTACAGCGGAACGCAGTTTGATCTGCTTGCGGATGAATTCATCTACGAGGCAGAGCCTGTTGCAATCAAGAAGAAAGAAGGCCAGAAGCGCGTTACGGAAGTCTTTGCAAGACTTCTTGCGGCAGGCAACCGTCTGCTTGCGGTTATTGCGCGTAACGAAGGCGGAACCAACAAGGATCTGGCGAAGTTCGCGGACCAGATTAA
>CADCOL010000181.1 GCA_902803015.1 uncultured Lachnospiraceae bacterium
CCTTCTGACAGTTCCCTCGGATGTCTTAAATTCACCAGATAAGGCTTGTTTCCGCTTCGCAGAATCGCCCAGAACGCGATAATCCACTCGGGACAGTTATCCATCTCAAGCGCCACATATTCATGTGTTGCACCGATGGTTGCATAAAGAACCTCTGACAACACGTCAATCTTTTGTTTCGCTTCGCCGAAAGTCGTGCTTTCCACGCGGTATCCGTCATCCGTTTCATACATGACATTATCGGTCAGACGGAACATCACTTCGTAAATCTCGCGATACGTTCCCTCTGAGTTCTGCAACGCATTGCAGTTATATTCAATTAAGTCACGAATTTCTTTTGTCATAGTTTATTCTGCAAATACGGACTTCTTGGAAAAACGCAGAATCGCCGCGTCATACTGCTCGGGATTCGTATAGCGAAGATGCGAATGCGCACCCTCTTTAAACCATTCCACTTCCTTCTCGGTGCTGCCGCACTTCTCAATCAGAAGTTTGCTCTTCTCCGGCTTGGAGAAAATATCCTTCTCTCCGTATAAGAAAAGCACCGGGATTTTTACCTTATCGATTAACTTAATTGGTGCAATCGCATCGACATCGGTTCCCGTGTATTTTTTGATATTCCTCATTACCATTCCGAGTACCGGGAATGTGGGTCTGTTTAAGTCTTCCATATGCGTCCTGAAACTCTCGCGGAAGGAAATGAAACATCCGTCCGTTACAAGTGCCTTAATGCTTTCCGGACACTCCGCGGAGGAAGTCAGAAGCACTGCAGTCGAGGAGCCGACGCAAATCGAATGCAGCCAGATTTTATGAATACCGAGTTCTTCCTCGACAAACTTAATCCAAACCTTTAAATCTTCGCACTCTTCCTTGCCGATGGTATTAAACTCTCCGTCGGAAAGTCCGTAGGAACGCTGATCAATCACCAGAACGTTAAATCCGGCATCTTCATAGGGTTTGGAGTAAAAATAGGAATACTTCAGGCACTCGCATCTTCCCGGCAGAATGATTACGCACCGGTCATGTCCGAAATCGTAGTATTCGCCTAAGAAACGCAGTCCGTCACGATGCACTTCCACCTCACGCATTTTATCCGTGCGTGCTTCCGCCCACTCGCAGCCGGCATTCCACATCGCAACCTGTTCCTCGTTTGTGACGCAGGAGCACTCTCTGGTGCGGTTTTCGGGATGCGGATTCACCAGATACTCGCGATATACTTTCTCCGCAATCGGCGTGGTGTAGGCAAGCATGGATATTACGCCGCCAAGCAGCAAAACAACAACTACTCCTATTACAATAAAGGGCCACATATGACTCGAATTTCTCCTTAAATCGGTATTTTGTCCGTTTTTGGACAGACTACTCCAAAATTTTATATTATCAAAGGAGATTATCATTTGCAAGCAAGTTGATAATTTCCTTATTATATGGTAAATTAGGAATGGCGTGCAAAACGCTGAAACCACGTAAAAGGAGATATTGAAAAATGAGTGATTTTGTTATTATTCCGGACAGTTCCTGCGACTTAAACAAGGAACTCAGAGAGAGATTCGACATTCCCGATATCGTAAGGGGTGTTCTGTATTTCCCGGACGGCCATTCCGAGCTTGCGGACATGGATTGGGAAAAAATGAATGCGAAAGAATTCTACGATTCCATGAAAGGTCGTAACGTTCTTTACAAAACCGCATGCCCTCCCGGAGAAGAAATCATTGAAAAATACGAAAAACACTTAAAAGAAGGCAAGGACATCATTGCTCCCGTTCTTTCCACCGCACTTTCCGCAACCTACAACGATTGCGAACAGGTGGCAAAAGAACTTCTGAAGAAGTATCCGGAGAGAAAAATCGTAGTCATCGACTCCCTGCGTTACTCCACTTCCCTTGCACTTTTAGTTATTTCCGCAGCAATCAAGCGCCAGGAAGGTGCTACTTTCGATGAAGTTGTAGAATATCTGGAGAAAGAAAAATACCGCATTCACCAGATGGGTACCATGGACGATTTGTTCTTCCTCGTTAAGACCGGACGTGTGGACGGCTTCAAAGCATTCTTCGGCAGCATGATCGGATTAAACATTCTTGCGGACTTCAACGAAAAAGGTCTGTCCGAGCCGATTGCGAAATTAAAAGGTAAGAAAGATGCCTTCAAGGCAATCATCGAATACATCGACAAAACCGTTGAGAATCCCGAAGAACAGATTATGTTCATCGCACACTCCAACCG
>CADCOL010000182.1 GCA_902803015.1 uncultured Lachnospiraceae bacterium
ACGATTTCCGAAACCGGCGGTCATCTGGCAGCGAATCTGGGGGCGGTGGAGCTTACCATGGCGCTTCATCTGGTGCTGGATTTTCCGGACGATAAACTGATCTGGGACGTCGGACATCAGTCCTATACGCATAAAATCCTTACCGGCAGAAAGAGCGAATTCGATACGCTTCGCAAGTTCCACGGACTTGCGGGATTTCCGAAAACCAGGGAGAGTGACTGTGACGCGTTCAATACCGGACACAGCTCCACGTCGATTTCCGCAGGGCTTGGAATGGCGTATGCAAGAACGCTTCAGGGAAAAACCAATACGGTCATTTCTGTTATCGGTGACGGTTCCTTAACCGGCGGTATGGCATATGAAGCATTGAACAATGCGGCAAAAGCGCAGACACCGTTTATCATTGTTTTGAACGACAATAACATGTCCATTTCCGAGAATGTCGGCGGCGTATCGAGTTACTTAAACCAGATTCGTACGACGGAAGCATATCTCGAATTAAAGGAAGACGTTAAGAATAAATTAAAAACCGTTCCCCGCGGTAAAAACATGATTCACCGCATCCAGAACGTAAAGAGCGGTATGAAACAGCTCATGATTCCCGGTATGTATTTTGAAGATATGGGAATTACATATTTGGGACCCGTCAACGGACATGACATTCCCGCAATGGTAAAAGTGTTAAGGGACGCAAAGCGTTGTAAGACACCGGTTCTGGTTCATATCGTAACGCATAAAGGACGTGGCTATGCACCTGCGGAGCGCCATCCGGCAAGATTCCACGGAGCGGAACCTTTTGATATTGAGACCGGACTTCCGCTTAAGAAGCGTACGACACCGAATTATACGGATATTTTCTCGACGGTTATGTGCAAGCTCGGGGACAGCAATCCCGATGTGGTTGCGATTACCGCGGCAATGCCGGACGGTACGGGACTGAAGCGTTTCCGCAATATGTATCCGACCCGTTTCTTTGATGTCGGAATTGCGGAACAGCATGCGGTAACGTTTGCGGCAGGTCTTGCGGCAAGCGGCTTACGACCCGTGGTTGCGATTTATTCGTCATTCTTGCAGCGTGCCTACGATCAGATTCTTCATGATGTCTGCATTCAGAATTTACCGGTGGTATTTGCCATTGACCGTGCGGGACTTGTCGGAAGCGACGGGGAAACGCATCAGGGTATTTTTGATTTATCGTATCTTTCCGAGATGCCGAACATGACCGTGATGGCACCGAAGAATAAATGGGAACTTGCCGATATGCTTCGTTTTGCGGTTACGTACGACGGACCGATTGCACTTCGTTATCCGCGCGGACAGGCATTTGAAGGGCTCTATGAGATGCGTCCGGCAATTGAGTACGGCAAGTCCGAATGGCTTTACGAAGAGTCCGATATCTGCTTAATCGCGGTCGGATCGATGGTGAAAATTGCTTTGAAGGCGAAGGAACTTCTGGAAGCCGAAGGACGCAAGGTCAGCGTGGTGAACGCGAGATTTGTAAAGCCCATCGATGAAGAGATGGTGAAGAAAGCGGCGAAGAAGCACAAATATGTTGTGACGCTTGAAGAGAACGTGCTTTCCGGCGGTTACGGAGAGAATGTTCGCGAGTACTTCGATACACTGGGAACACGCACGAAGCTTATGAACATTGCGATTCCGGACTGCTTCGTCGAGCACGGCAAGGTCGACGAACTGCTCGCCGAACTGCATATGGATGCAGCAGGTGTTACTGAAAGAATTCTTGAATGGAGTAAATAGGGGAACGGCTCCAATTGCAGGATACAGCAATTGTCGCCTGAATAATGCAATAAATTATGAAAACCAGACTTGATGTTTTACTAGTAAATAAAGGCTTGGCGCCGTCACGCGAGAAGGCGAAAGCGTATATCATGTCGGGCATTGTCTATGTCAACGATCAGAAGGAAGACAAGGCCGGAGATTTATTTGACGACGAAACCGCGAGGGTTGAGGTCAGAGGAGAGACGTTACGGTATGTAAGCCGCGGCGGGTTAAAGCTTGAGAAGGCTTTGCAGGTTTTTCCGATAGATTTACAGGGTAAAACATGTATGGATATCGGAGCAAGCACAGGCGGGTTTACGGACTGCATGCTGCAAAACGGCGCAGCGAAGGTGTATGCGATTGATGTCGGACACGGACAGCTTGCGTGGTCACTGCGAAACGATGAGCGTGTCGTTTGCATGGAAAAGACAAATTTCCGTTACGTGACGCATACCGAGGTGCCGGAGGAGATTGATTTTGCATCCTGTGATGTATCGTTTATCTCGTTAACCAAGATTCTCGGACCGGCATACAATCTGATCAAAGACGGCGGTGAGATGGTTTGTCTGATTAAGCCGCAGTTTGAAACAACCAAGGAAAAAGTCGGAAAGAAGGGCGTTGTCCGCGACCCGAAGGTGCACAAAGAAGTTATTGAAAGCACCGTCGCGTTTGCGATTGCGACAGGGTTCGAAATCCTCGGACTTGATTATTCGCCGATTCGCGGACCCGAGGGGAATATAGAGTACTTACTTTTTATGAAAAAGAATGCAGAAGATGCAGACGCTTCGGGAGAGGCCGGCGCTGCGGATACCGAAGAAGAGGCAGAAGAAAAAAACAACGTTACAGAACTCAGTGATGAGCTTAAGAAGGCTATCGATTCCGTCGTGGCAGCATCACACGA
>CADCOL010000183.1 GCA_902803015.1 uncultured Lachnospiraceae bacterium
TCCCGCAGCACTTTACAGAAATGCCCGATCGGGAATCCCACCACATTCGCATACTCGCCTTCAATACGTGTTACGAATGCTCCGCCGAGTCCCTGAATTCCGTATGCTCCTGCCTTGTCCATCGGTTCGCCGGATGCAATGTATTTATGAATTTCCTCATCGGACAATTCATCAAAATACACTTTGGTCTCGTTATGAAACGTAATGGTTTCGTCCGGTAAAAGAATGCTTACACCGGTAAACACGCTGTGCGAACCGCCGCTCAACGCACGAAGCATCGCAAACGCGTCCTCTTCATCCTTCGGCTTGCCAAGGACTTTTCCGTCATGATACACGATGGTATCCGCGCCGATGATGCCGTAATTATCTGATGCCGAAACTGATGATGCGCGCACCGCCTCCGCCTTAATCAAAGAAAGCCTTTCCACCAGTTCTCCCGGCGAAAGGTCTTCTTCGATGTTTTCATCCGCTTCACTGACCAGTACTTCGAATTCCAATCCAATCTGCGTAAGCAGCTCCTTCCTGCGCGGGGAGCCGCTTGCGAGAATCCATTTCATTTGTTGATATGACATATATTCTTATCCTTCTTTTGAATACTCACCGTTTAGTGTCCACACATGGCCACTCCGGGCGGTTTACTTCGCCGGATTGGTTTCCGGCACAAACACTCTTGTATTCTTCACATCCTTCTGATGTGTGTTTTTCTTCTCCAATGCTTCTTCGCAGAATGCATCCTGTGAACCGAACGGCACCTTGCCGCGCTTGTCAAGTTTTGCATAGCTTCCGTCGGGTTGCAGGAAATAAGCCTTTAAATTGTCTCGTAGTTCCGTATCCAGAATATGTCTTAACCGTTCGGTCAGTTCCTTCGCTTCCACGGGGAAAAGGATTTCCACGCGGCGCTCTAAGTTTCTCGGCATCCAGTCTGCGGAGCTTAAATAGAATTCTTCGTTTCCGCCGTTACGGAAATAATAGATTCTGCTGTGCTCGAGATAATTACCGACAATCGAATGCACGGTGATATTATCGGATACACCCGGAATTCCGACCTTCATACAGCAGATGCCGCGCACGATTAAATCAATCTTTACGCCGGCATTGGATGCCTCGTAAAGCGCCATAATGATATCCTGATCGCAGAGCGAATTCATTTTGGCCACGATTCTGCCTTCCTCACCGTTTACGGCAAGTTCCTTCTCTCTTGCAATCAATGCGAGGAATTTATCCTTCATCCAAAGGGGTGCAAGGGAAAGCTTATTCCATCCTTCCGGCTCGGAATATCCGGAAAGCATGTTAAATACAGCCGTTGCATCCTCTCCGATGGCTTCGTTGCAGGTAAAAAGTCCGAGGTCCGTATACAGTTTCGCCGTCGCATCATTGTAATTACCGGTCGCAAGATGCACGTATCTTCGAATGCCGTCCTCTTCTCTTCGTACTACAAGTGTAATCTTACTGTGTGTCTTTAATCCGACCAGACCGTATATTACATGGCAGCCGGCTTTTTCCAGTTTTCTCGCCCAGACAATATTATTCTCCTCATCAAAACGCGCTTTTAATTCCACAAGCACGGAAACCTGCTTGCCGTTATCCGCAGCTTCTGCCAACGCTGCAATAATCGGCGAATTGCCGCTGACACGGTAGAGTGTCTGCTTGATTGCCAGAACATCCTTGTCCCTTGCCGCTTCTTTGATGAAATTAACAACCGGTTCAAAACTCTCGTACGGATGATGCATTAAAATATCTTTCTTCTGAATCGCATCAAAAATACTCGGTGCACCTTCCACGTCATAAACCGGGATTGGTGAAAACTTCGGCATCTTGTATTCTTCGAATCCGTCGAGTCCGTAAACCTTCATAAACACGGTCAGATCCACGGTTCCGTCGATGCGAAAGATATCCTCTTCTTCAATCTGAAGTTCATCCACAAGGATTTTTAACAGTTTCTTCGGAATGGAATCCTGCACTTCCAGACGAATGGCTTTGCCCCACTGGCGGCGCTTTACCTGTTTCTCAATCTCTTTTAACAGATCTTCCGCTTCGTCCTCGTCAATCGACAAATCGGCATTTCTCATGATTCTGAAAGGCGATGCGCAAATCACGTCGTAGTTTAAAAACAGTTTGCTGATATTGCGTTCAATGACCTCTTCGAGGAAAATGATTTTCTTTCCTTCCCTGCACGGAAGCGGCACGATACGGTTTAATACACCCGGGACCTGCACGGTAGCAAACTCGGTCTCTGCCTTCGCACCGTTCTTTTTCTTTGCTTTGTCCGCATCTTCGTTCTTTGCACGGGAAGGTGTTTCCTTACGTTTCACCAAAGCACCGATGTTTAAGGATTTATTGCGGATTAAGGGGAAAGGTCTCGAAGAATCCACCGCCATCGGCGTTAAGACAGGATAAACATTCTCTTCGAAATACTCATCCACATATTTTGCTTCCTCTTCCGTCAGTTCCTCATGGGAACGTACGACGGTAAGTCCGACTTCGTTCATTGCCGGAATCAGACTACGGTTGTAGGTTGAATACTGGTTTGCAACCAGTTCATGCGTTTTCGTACTGATGATTGCAAGCTGCTGCTTCGGCGTCAGTCCCGCGATATCCTTCTTCGTGTATCCCGCATCCACCATGTCCTTTAAAGATGCCACACGAACCATGTAAAATTCGTCGAGGTTGGAAGAAACGATGCTTAAGAATTTTAAACGTTCAAACAAAGGGATGCTTTTATCTTTTGCTTCCCCCAGAATTCGTTCGTCAAATCCAAGCCACGACATTTCACGGTTGATATAGTATTCCGGATTTCGTAAATTCAAACCTGCCATATTAAGTCCTTTTCCCATCAAATGCTTTTCTTTTGTTTCAGAACCGGATGTACGTTAAATACCTCTTCAAAGAACATCGCCTTCTCGTCAAAGAGTCCCTTTTCGAGTTCGATATTCTGATCCGTATCGACACGCAGAATCAGTTCACCCTCATCAAGCGTAATCTTCACGTTCGTGAACTTCTGCTTATGCGATGAATCGAGTGCGCATGCAAGACGAAGAATTGCCGTCAGTTTTGCGATAATTAAGTATTCGCTTCGGTCAATCGTCGACGTACTTGCAATCGCTTCATAGTAGATAAAATCGTCATGATTAAACCGCACGATATTTGCAAGCACCTGACGCTCCGCGTGGGAGAGACCGATGATTTCGGTATTCATCACGATATTGTACGAACAGTCTCCCACCTGCGTTAAGGACATATAACGTCCGCAGTCCTGCAGCAGTGCCGCAATCTGTAAAAACAGTCTTTCGCGTTTTCCGAGGCCGTGCAGTTTCTTCGTCGCGTCAAAAATGCTGAGCGCGATTTTTTCCAGAGCCTCACCGCGCTTGCGGCTGCCCTGATAGCGGTTGTTGATATTCTTCGCGCACGCAATGATATCCTGTTCAAAATCATGCTCCGGACGAATCAGTTTATTGTTTACCGCATAATCGTATGCAATACCGTCGCAGAGCGTCACGCCGGGAACCCAGATGAATCCGGCATCCAGTGTCTCCATCGTACATTTGATTAACTGCGAGGAAATCACAACCGACGATGTCATTTCTTTAAAGAATCCGCCCTCCAGAAGCTCCAGATAGGAGTTCTTGGAAAGATATCCGTAAGTCGATGAATTCTTCTCTTTATACTGCTTCAAGGACGGTGCCACATAATCGTCCACCACAATCAGATTATCTATTTTACGGTCCTTTAAATGCAGCTTTTTAAACACCGCCAGCTGGTCGTTAATGAGTTCTTCCAGAAGCGATGCCGTATGCGAAGGTTTAGCACCGATCTGCTTTAACTGGTCGTTTAAGCGGAATACGCCGAGACGCATATTCTGGGTGGTAACCAGAGTGTCCTTGTCGAATAACGAAAGCTGAATGCTGCCGCCCCCGATATCGAGAATTGCGGTACCTTTTTTGATAATCTCTTCGAAACCGTCTCCCGCGGACGCAACGGATTTGTAATCCAGGAAGCGCTGCTCGGAATTGCTTAATACCTCCACGGCAATACCCGTGCGGTTCTCTATCTGATCGAGCACAATCATCGTATTGTGAAGTTCACGGATGGCGGATGTGCCGTATGCCTTGTAATCATCCACCCTGTAGGAATCCATAATCTGCTTAAACTCGCGAAGTACATGGCAGAGCTCATCCATGCGCTCATACGAAAGAATGCCCTTCGAATAGGACTCGGTTCCCAAGTCAATACGATGACGAATGTAGTCGATTTGCTTCCACTCTTTCGTGCCGGATGAAATCTCATAGATTTTCATGGAGAGTTCGTATGAACCCACATCGATTGCCGCAAATAGTTTCTTTTTCATTCCTCTTCTTCCTTCATGGTTCGTACGTAAGTTTCCTTGATTCGACCGAGCAAATCGGTTGTTGTCATGCCCAGGATCGGGTGACGTTTGTACGGTGCGATTTCCGCAAGCGGAAGAAGCACAAAATCACGATTGCACATATCCACATGCGGAATACGTAAGTGGTCGCGTTCCAGAATAATATCGTCGTAATAAAGAATGTCCAGATCCAGTGTTCTCGGCCCCCATTTAATGAGTCGCTCGCGACCGGCCTCTTTTTCCTCCTGCTGGAGGCGGGTTAAGAGCTCAATGGGGCTGTAAAGCGTATCCATGCAGAATACGGAATTGTAAAAATCATCCTGATCCACTCCGCCGTAAGCTTTGGAACGGTACATTTTCGAGGTACGGAGCACTCTGCAGTTTTCGTCCGCATCCAGATTCTCGAGTGCATTGTGAATCAAGTCTTCGCTGTCGCCCATATTCGATCCCGTTGCGATATAGGTTCTGTGCCAGCTTCTTTCCACGTGCACGGAAACAGTCTCCAAAGGCAGCGGAATCGGTGCCTCCGGCTTACTGATCTCCAGTTCGATACTCTGTGTTAAGGGGAATTTTACCATGATTTTACGTGCCAGCTGATTGGCAACGGTTTCAATCAGGTTGAAGCGGTTAATCCGCATGAAATCATTGATATAAAGACATACTTTGCCGTAATCCACGGCATCTTCCAAAGAATCGGACTGGGAAGCCGCAGTCGTATCCATACGAAGTCTGGCATTGATGATGAAGTTCTGTCCCTTCTCCTGCTCTTCTTCGTAAACACCGTGCCACGCAAAAACTTTCAGACCCGAAATAATAATCTCGTCCATCATAATCGCACCCCCATGCATTATTATTTTTGCAGTATCGCCTCCGTCATACGAA
>CADCOL010000184.1 GCA_902803015.1 uncultured Lachnospiraceae bacterium
GTCTGCATCACGCAGGGGGACATGCGGCTTGAAGCGAAGCTTTACAGGCAGGAGGGACATGCGTTCCTGGCGCCGGAACAGGGCGATTTAAACCGTATTATTCACGAGAATTTAACCAGCACGGCGGCATACCGATTCCGCGTGGGAGAGGAAACGCTGTTTGCGTTCAAAACGGACACAGCTTCGTTTGAATATGAATATCAGAAATAGTTAACCGGAGAAGCGAATGAGACTTACAATGGCCATTGTATTCGCTATCATGATTGTTGCGCTGATTATCTGCGCAATTATGGCGAGCCGATCGAAGAAAGCAATCGGCTTGGTGGTGGCTTTTGCGGTCACATGCATTATTTTCCCGATTGTCGGCAATCTTATTATCACAGTTTCCACATCGGAAAAGCTGTCCACGATAGGTTATTATATTTACTTCATCGGCATGGATATGATTATGTATTCCATGTTTTACTTTGCTTTGCGATACTGCCGCGTGAAGAAAAGTTATAAGTTCCTGCGCATCCTTGTCGTGACGCTTAGTCTTATCGATGTAGTACAATTGCTCTTAAATCCGCTTCTGCATCATGCGTTTGCGACGGAGCGGATAGTGGTGTACGGTGCGGATTATTACCGCCTGATTCCGTATTTCGGACAGACATTCCACCGCGTGGTTTGCTACGGCATCCTTGCAATGATTTTCGTGATTTTCCTCATCAGAAGAGCGACGACGCCGCGAATTTACGCGGAGCGTTACAGCTCGATTCTGATCTGCATGCTGATTGCGGCGATTGCCGAGACATATTTTATCTTCTCCAAAACGCCGATTGATATTTCGATGATTGCGTTCGGTATTTTCGGCCTGACGCTTTACTATTTCGCGATTCATTACCGTTCGCTGAGGCTTTTGGACCGCATGCTTTCGGACCTTGTGTCCGAGATGACGCAGTCGATTATGTTTTTTGATTCGCACGGCGGCTGCATTTGGGCAAATGACGCGGCGGTGGCGCAGATGGGAATCGACCGCAGAAATTTTGAACTTGCCGATGCAAAAATCGAAGAAATGTTCCCGAATCTCCCGACCATCAATGACTGGACGCAGGAGTATACGAAGGGCGAAGGAGAGGATTTCCGCTATTACATCCTCAAAAAGCAGGCGGTGCGCGATGCACGCGGCCGTGTGACCGGTTCTTTCCTGGGAATTGAGGATAAAACTTCGGAATACCAGGAACTTGCACAGCAAAGGTATTTGGCCCGCCACGACTCCTTAACCGGGCTTTATAACCGTGATTATCTGTACAAAAGGATTCTCGAGCGAATCGATGAACACCCGCAGGAAGGGTATTACATCGGCTTTTTGAACGTTAAGAATTTTAAAATGGTCAACGATGTGTTCGGAAATGCCTTCGGCGATTACACGCTAAAATGCATTGCCGACAAACTCCGCGAGTTTGTGCCGGAAGGCGGTATTTACGGAAGAATCACGGGCGATTTGTTTGGATTTCTGGTGCCGATTTCGCATTTTAATCAGGAACGTCTGGTTAAGAATATGACGGCTTTTGTTGTGGAAGAAGGAGATGTTTCTTACTCGCCGTTCGTACAGATCGGAATTTATGAAATTGCACGCGGTGACCGCGACGTGGCCGTAATGTTCGACCGTGCGCACATGGCGCTGACTTCGATTAAGGACGATTATACCGAGAGGGTGGCGTATTACGACGACCATATGCGTTCGCAGGTGCTTTGGGAGCAGATGCTGAGCGCTCAGGTTGAGAAGGCGATTGAAGAGAAGCAGATTCGGCCGTACTATCAGCCGATTGTGGATGCGAAAGGCAAAGTGGTCGGAGCGGAGGCGCTTGCGCGTTGGAGACATCCGGAGAAAGGCTTCTTAAATCCGAGCGATTTTATCCCTGTATTCGAAAAGAACGGCATGATTGCGGACGTGGACCGCAGCATCTGGCGTTCGGCATGCGAAAAACTTGCATCATGGAAGAAGGAAGGCCGGGATATGTTCCTGTCCGTAAATATTTCGCCGAAGGATTTCTACTTCATGGATGTTGCGGAGGAACTGGTTGAGCTGACAAAGGAATACGAAATCGATCCGAAGAATCTCCGTGTGGAGATTACGGAAACGGTCATGATGTCCGATATCAAGAACCGGCTCGGAATTTTACGCCGGCTTAAGAAGGCGGGATTCATCGTCGAGATGGACGATTTCGGCAGCGGCTTCTCATCGCTGAACCTTTTGAAGGATATGCCGGTCGATGTGTTAAAAATCGACATGGTCTTCCTGCGTGAGTCTGCCGAGAGGGACAGAGCTCGTACAATTGTGCATAATATTATAAAATTAAGTCACGATTTAAGAATGACTTCCCTTACGGAAGGCGTGGAAACCGAGGAACAATTCAAGGCTTTGGCAGATATGGGCTGCCACCTCTTCCAGGGATTTTATTTTGCGAAACCGATGACCGATGAAGAGTTTGAGGAGTTTTGCAGGAAAGAGAAATAATGTCTTCGGATCATTCAAAAAACAGGTTTATAACAAATGCGTACAGATGGATTCTGAAATACGGAATCCCTCTGTTTGCGTTGGCGGTCATTTCGCTGAATGTATCGCTGATTTTCGATAACGTTGTCTGGGGCGACGAGGCATTTTCCGGTAATATCATCCGCGGCGTAGGATTCGCGGGAATTTATCAAAAGGTTTATTACTGGGATAGCCATCCGCCGCTTTATTATTTTTACCTGCGAATCTGGACCTGGGTGCTCGGCGATCATACCTGGGTGCTGCATCTGGCATCGGTTGTGCCGTTTGCGGGCGGGGTGGTGCTGGCGCTTACCTATATTCGCAAGAAGGTCGGCACGATTCCGGCGGCATTCTATCTGCTGATTACCGGACTTTCCGCGACCTGCGCGGAGTACAATCAGGAAATCCGCATGTACAATCTTTGCTTTTTGTTCATACTGTTTGCGGCTTATTTTTCATACCGTCTGATTGAGAAACCGCGCGCGTTCTTTTTCTGGGCGGGGCTTGTGCTTTCGGGCGTTGCCGCGGCGTATACGCACTACTACGGACTGGTTACGTCGGGACTTTTGCTTTTCGTAACCGGTGTCGCTGTATTTGTGAAAAATAAGGGAAAATCGTGGCTGCTCGGAGTTGGCGGAATTGCGGCATATCTGCTGCTGTACGCGCCATGGCTTCGCGTGCTGTTTTTGCAGATTATGTATGTGGAGGGCTCGTGGTGGATGGATCATCCCGACGGCCCGATGCTTTTGATTGATTTTGTGTTTGGCGGCGGACATCTAAAATACATCTTCCTTGCATTTGTGGTGCTTGTAAGCATCGCTGCGGTGGTTGTGGAAGTGCTGGATGCAAAGAAAGAACGAAAAGGGCTGTCCGAGGAAGTAACCGCAATGTGCATCTTTTGGGCAACGATTGCCCTGACCGTGACGTTCGCGTATGTTGCGAGTGCCGTGTTTAAGCCGATTCTCGTGAATCGCTACATGCATCCGATTATCCCACTTGTGCTTTTTGCGATGATGGCGGCGATTGCAAGAATAATCAGGTGGGGAGCGGAAGGGGTTTCCGAGGAAGCGTTGAAGGACGAAGAAGCGGGGGATGCTGCTACAAAGGAAGTTCCGTGGCTTGAGACAGAATTGAAAGCCGTAAAATGTAAGCGTGGACGCATTGTTGTCATTGCTCTGGCGGTGGCATGGTTTGTCCTGCTCGTGCCGGCGCTGCTTGATTTTAAATACTACAGAAGTGTTTCCAGGAGCGAAAATCTTTACACAGAGCAAACTCTGGCATTGGTCGGCGAACCTTCCGAAGACGTGATATTCACGTCTCTCGGCGTGCAGCATCTTGCCTGGACGGTATTGCAATATTACTATCCGGACAACGAGGTTTATAATCTGGATCCGACGCAATTGGAA
>CADCOL010000185.1 GCA_902803015.1 uncultured Lachnospiraceae bacterium
TGGGGATACGGCGTCGGAACGCTGCTTTTGATGGGATACAATATCTTCGCAATGATCCGCTACATGCGTAATATCGACAGAATCAAAAAGGTGCACACAAAAGAGGGCGCGGAAGCGGTGTTGAATTACTTTGAAAACTCGATTCCGGTCTGCTGGCTTTTTATGTTCATCAACTTAATCTTCGGCGGAGTTCTGGGATTCGTCGGAAATCTGTATGATCTGATTCTTGCGTATAACGTGCGCAAAAAGAAGTATGAAATTCTCGCAGGAAATGATGCACCGTACGGCGGAGAATACCGCGAAATTGTGTAAAAAAGGACTTTGGAAAGAACTCGAAAATGATTTATTACTTTTCAGCAACCGGAAATTGTAAATATGTGGCCCAAACAATCGCATCCGAGCTCGGAGAGCGCGCGGAATCGATTCTGGAGGCTTCTGCGGATATTCATCTTGCAAAAGATGAAGTCTTTGGTTTGGTTACGCCGACATACTTTTGGGAATTACCTACAGTTGTAAGAGAATTCCTGGAAAAGGTTGAAATCGAATGTACCGGTGATAATTATTCCTTTGTCATTGCAACCTTCGGCACCACGCCGGGATGCACGGGAGAGGACGCCAGAAGGCTCTTAAAAGCCAAGGGACTTTTGCTGGATGCGGCATACAGCATCCGCATGCCGGACAACTGGACGGTCTGGTTTGATTTATCCGACCCCGAAAAGGTGGCAAAGCAGAATCAAAAAGCCGATGAAACACTGAAAAAGGTTCTTGGAAAAATTCGCAAAAAAGAGCAGGGGAATCACCAGGCATTAAGAGTTCCGTATTTGATGCGGACTTTTACCGACAAAGCATTTTCAAGCGCCAGAATGACGTCGAATCTTTATTTGGAGGATTCCTGTATCGGTTGCGGGCTTTGCGCAAAAAACTGTCCGGTAGCGGCAATCGAAATGCAGGACGGAAAGCCGGTCTGGGTAAAAGAGCAGTGCGCATTGTGTTTCGGCTGCCTGCATCATTGCCCGAAATTCGCCATCCAGTACGGAAACGGCGCCACAAAGAAACATGGGCAGTATACCCATCCGTAACCTGTGTTGGATTCCACGAATGTGAAGTTGGAAGCTCCGAAGCAGGGAATGGGAATGAAGTAAGGGGCGCCGAGAATTCCCCTCGAGCGAAAAAAAGAGAGTCCGTTTGGACTCTCTTTTTGATAGCGAGAGGGGGATTCGAACCCTCGACACCGCGGGTATGAACCGCGTGCTCTAGCCAACTGAGCTATCTCGCCGTATTTTGTTGCGAACCTGAAAGAATTTAAGTGGGGCCTATAGGGCTCGAACCTATGACCCTCTGCTTGTAAGGCAGATGCTCTCCCAGCTGAGCTAAGACCCCTTATTTCAAGCCGCTTAATAAATATACAAAAAGGGCGGTGGAATGTCAAGTGTTTTTTGCCGCGGAATGCGTAAAAATAGGCAGAAAACTATTGCATACTGCTTTTAATTGGGTGTAAAATGTTTTTTATTGAAAATAGCAGTATGAAAGGAGTGTTTTGCTATGAGCAAGAATATTGATTGGGCAAACTTAGGCTTTGGATATATTAAGACGGATTACCGTTACGTATCCAAATTCAAAGACGGAAAATGGGATGACGGCGCGATTATCACCGACGCCAACATTGTATTGAACGAGTGCGCATGCGTATTCCAGTATTCCCAGTCCTGCTTTGAAGGATTAAAAGCATATTATACAAAGGATGGCAACATCGTCTGCTTCCGCCCGGACATGAACGCAGAGCGTATGTATGATTCTGCGGTACGTCTCGAGATGCCGCCTTTCCCGAAGGATCGTTTCGTGGAAGCGGTAGAGCAGGTTATTGCAGCAAACAAGGAATTCGTTCCTCCTTACGGAACCGGCGCAAGCTTATACTTAAGACCGTTCATGATCGGTACCAACTCCGTTATCGGTGTTAAGCCTGCGGAAGAATATGAGTTCAGAATTCTTACTACACCTGTAGGACCTTACTTCAAGGGCGGCGCAAAGCCGATTTCCATCAAGGTTTCCGATTTTGACCGTGCGGCACCGAACGGAACCGGTAACATCAAGGCAGGTTTGAACTATGCAATGAGCTTATATCCGATTCAGCTTGCACACAAAGAAGGATTTGCAGAGAACATGTATCTCGATCCGAAGACCCGTACGAAGGTTGAGGAGACCGGCGGTGCAAACTTCATCTTCATTACGAAGGACGGCACACTGGTAACTCCGAAGTCCGACAGCATCCTTCCTTCCATCACCAGAAGAAGCATCTGCTACGTTGCAGAGCATTATCTCGGCATGAAGGTTGAGCATCGTGAAGTATTCTTCGAAGAGGTTAAGGACTTTGCAGAATGCGGACTTTGCGGAACCGCAGCGGTTGTATCTCCTGTAGGAAGAATCCACGACCACGGAACCGATATCTTCTTCCCGAGCGGAATGGAAGAGATGGGACCTTGGACCAAGAAGATTTACGATACTTTAACCGGTATCCAGAGATGCGAAATCGAAGCACCCGAAGGATGGATCAAAGTTATCAAATAATCCGGTCCGGCATTCGACAAAACAGTAATTCAGGGGGAGGCTGATGCCTCCCCCTTTTTTATGCTTTGGAAGCCCGATTTTTTTCTTTTTTTATATTTGCTTAATAATTTGAGCGGTGATATGTGCTATAATAAATAAGTTACAGTGTCCGTAAAGGACTTTGTTTTGTGCTTAAACAGGGGAAAAGTATGGGTAGATTAATTTCGTTACATTTTCAGGATAATACCGACACGCAGATGACGCCGTTAATGAAGGCGATTAAGTCGATTCACTCGGTATCCGCATCCGGAGAGAGTTTCTATCTGGATGACATTAAGAAGCAGCGTGCGTCGCAGGATCTGCTCGGCGGAATCGCCAAGCCGTCCATGAATGTGGTAACGGAAGAGTTTACCATTCGTGAGATTCCCTGTGAATGGGTAAAACCCGAATACAAACATGAAAAGGATCGCGTAATTTTATACTGTCACGGCGGCGGTTATACCTGCGGTTCGTTAAAATACGCGCGCGTTCTTGCATCGCGTGTTGCGGAATATACCGGCATGGAAGTGCTTTCGTTCGAGTACCGCTTGGCACCCGAGCATCCGCATCCCGCAGCGATTGAAGATGCGCTGGTGATCTGGAATTATTTAATGCAGCTTGGATACGGTGCGAGAGAAGTCATTCTTTTAGGCGATTCCGCAGGCGGAAACCTTGCACTGGAACTTGCGTTAAAGATTAAATCCCAGAACCGTCTGTTACCGAAAGGAATCATTCTGATGAGTCCCTGGACGGACATGACGATGACCGGAGAAAGCTACGAAACATGCAAGGACATCGATCCGATTCTTTCGTACGAATACATTCGTACCGCTCGGTATTCCTACTGCGGCCTGAATGACGAATATAACGATGACGATAAGGAAAAGGATTATACGATGGAGGATCAGGATTTTGACTTCTCCGATCCGAAGTTCAGTCCGCTTTTTGCGGATTTCGAAGGCTTCCCGCCCGTACTGATTCAGGTGGGCTCGAATGAAGTCTTAAAAGACGATTCCTATCGTTTATACGAAAAACTTTTAAAAGAAGGCGTATTCGCGGCACTCGAAGAGTATGAAGGCGCATGGCATGTATTCCAGATGCATCCCGTGAAAAAATCCGCGAAAGCGCTGGAGTCGGTGAGCGATTTTATCGACCGGCTTTTCTAAATACATTGCGCAGGAAGTAAAATGGCAAAAGATACCTGGTACAGAGTGGATAATGTGGCAAAGGTATTTCTGGCGAGCGTGAATGAACGCGACACCAGATCTTTTCGCATGTCCTGTACCTTAAGCGAAGACATCGACGGAGCGATTTTAAAGCAGGCGGTAACGGCTGCTGCAAAAGAGCGTCCGCAGTATCAGGTGACGATTCTTCGCGGATTCTTCTGGCATTATATGGAGCATACGGACGCAGAACCCGTTGTCTGCGAAGAGAACGACAGACCATGTCCGATTCTGATTGATCCGAAGACCTTCGGAAAACTGCATTACAAAGTTACCTGGTACAACAACCGGATTAATCTGGATTTCTGTCACGCGATTGCGGACGGAAACGGCGCGATTGAATTCTTAAACCTGATTGTTTCGCATTATTTAAAAATCAAATATCCGGACCGCTTTGCAACCCTTACGATGACGAAGGGTGCGTCGGAGTCGAACCTTGCGGAAGACAGTTTCCGTCAGTATTACTCGAAAGAAAAGAAATACAAAACGAAACTGAAACGCAAGAAAGCATATCATATCCGCGGTGCAAAGCATCCGTACAATCAGACGCAGTTTTTGGAAGTTCATATGCCGGTGGCGGAAATGTTAAAGCGTGCCAAGGCAATGGATGTCACACTGACTTCCTATGTCGGCGCGGCGCTTATGATGGCGATTTACAAGGATATGCCGGTGTTAAAGCGTTTAAAGCAGATTACCATCAGCATGCCCGTAAACTTAAGAAAATATTATCCTTCCGATACCGCAAGAAACTTCTTCAATTCGGTTTGCGTAAGCCATGTGTTTAAGGGAA
>CADCOL010000186.1 GCA_902803015.1 uncultured Lachnospiraceae bacterium
ACGCAGGATTACATGTATCAGATGAATCTTGACGCGAAAGGCCGTACGACGTATCAGTTCACACCCGGATGGTTCGACCAGATCAATGTCGGAAATATGGAAATCCACTGGAAAGCGGATAAAATCCAGTCGGTTGCCCCGCAGCAGAGTACCATCCGAAACGGATATTATATCTGGAGCAGCCCCTTAAAGAAAAAGCAGAAATATACAATCAGCATCAATTACCCGAACGATGCGTTCCAGTTCCATGATAACCGCACGATTAAGCAGGATGCGCATGACGGCAAGAGCGATGATACGGCTGCATCCATCATTATGATTGTCGTGCTCATTGCCGCATTTGCCTGGGTGCCCGTTGTCAAATTCTTTGCGGATATGATCGGCTGGGTAAACAGTGCCGGATTTAAGGAAACCAAGAGCGTGGTTGAGCGTACGGTTGTCGAATACTATCCGAACTGCCCGAACTGCGGGGCTCCGAGAGCGGAAGGCAAGGAAAACTGCGAATACTGCGGAACCAATTTCATCAAGTCCAAGACGAAAATCAAAGAGGAGAAGGTTCCCAAGAAATACGAAGACATCAAGAGCGATATTTTCGAGCACAGCAAGGACGGTACGTATACGGTCAAGAGCCGTCCGCATACCAGCATTTACGTAGCAAACGTCATCGTGCCGCACCGTCAGTCCTTCGGAAGCTATGTACAGGCTCAGGCGAAGGCAAGTGCAAGCCGCGGAGGCGGCGGACACTGTGCGCATTCTTCCTGTGCATGTGCGTGCGCATGTGCATGTGCCTGCGCCGGTGGCGGAAGAGCTGGCTGCACGGCCAAGGATTTTTACAAGACAAATCTGAAGATGGAATATTTAGAGAAAATGCGGTATAATAAATAATCATTTTTCATAAAGGAGATATGTAAATGGGTAACGTAAGACGTGTCTATGTGGAGAAGAAGGAGGCATTTGCGTCGGCGGCGCATGAACTTCTTCATGACCTGAAAAGCTACCTTGGAATCAAAGGAATCGATTCGGTGCGGGTATTAATCCGTTACGATGTCGAGAATATTTCCGACGAGATCTTTGAAAAAGCCTGCAAAACGGTTTTTGCGGAGCCTCCCGTGGATTTACTCTATGAGGAGACCATCCCCGGAATCGAGAATGCGAGAGTATTCGGCGTGGAATACCTTCCCGGCCAGTACGATCAGCGTGCGGACTCAGCGGTACAGTGCGTACAGTTCTTAAAAGAGGACGAGAATCCGATTATCAAAACCGCAGTGACCTATGTCATTACCGGACAGGTTTCCGATGACGAATTCGCACAGATCAAGTCCTACTGCATCAACCCCGTGGATTCCAAAGAGACCACGCTTGAGAAGCCGGATACTTTGATTACCGTATTTCCGGAAGCTCCGGACGTATCGATTTTCGAAGGCTTCAACACGATGCCCGAAGATGAATTTAAGGCGCTTTATGACAGCCTCGGACTTGCAATGACCTATAACGATTTTAAATTCATCCGTGAGCACTTTACGAACGAAGAGAAGCGCGATCCGTCCGTAACCGAAATCAAGGTGCTCGATACCTACTGGTCCGACCACTGCCGTCATACCACGTTCTCGACCGAACTGAAAAATGTGGAATTCGAGCAGGGCGACTACACGAACCTTCTGGAAGGTACCTATAACAGCTATTTAAAGACCCGTGAAGAGCTTTTTGCGGGCAGAAGCGATAAATTCGTCTGCTTAATGGATCTGGCCCTTGTAGCGATGCGTAAATTAAAAGCAGAGGGCAAGCTTGAAGACATGGAGAAGTCCGATGAAATCAATGCATGCTCCATCGTCGTTCCCATCGAAGTGGATCATCAGGACGGCAACGGCCCTGTAAGCGAAGAGTGGCTGATTAATTTTAAGAACGAGACACATAACCATCCGACCGAAATTGAACCGTTCGGTGGCGCGGCAACCTGCTTGGGCGGCGCAATCCGCGATCCGTTGTCCGGACGTACTTACGTTTATCAGGCAATGCGTGTAACCGGTGCTGCAGACCCCACGGTTCCCAATTCCCAGACACTTAAGGGTAAGCTTTCCCAGAAGAAGCTTGTGCGCGGTGCGGCAAGAGGATATTCTTCCTACGGTAACCAGATCGGTCTGGCAACCGGACTCGTAAAAGAAATCTACCATCCCGATTATGTGGCAAAACGTATGGAAATCGGTGCGGTAATGGGTGCCGCTCCCAGAAAAGACGTACAGCGTTTAACCTCCGATCCGGGAGATGTCATTGTATTACTCGGCGGACGTACCGGACGTGACGGCTGCGGCGGAGCAACCGGATCTTCCAAGGTACATACCGTATCT
>CADCOL010000187.1 GCA_902803015.1 uncultured Lachnospiraceae bacterium
TATAATTCTTTTGCGTGCTTTAAACACTCATTGGAATAATTTGCATCGATGTCTTTATAGATTACCGCAGCTGAAGCAAGTGCTGCCGATGCTTCCGCGGTTACGGTAGAACCCGGATTCGAAGCATCTACTTTGTAAGCCGGTCTTTCCATGGTCATGACTTCGCACGGACCCCACCAGCCGTGATCGGTTCCGCCGTTGCCAACCTGATAATAGAATTCTTCTTTGCCGGTATGGCATTTGATTAAATAATCATCCACCCATCGGATGACGCCGAGAAGATACTCGTCCTGCTTACTTTCAACATAAGCGTCTTTATTCTCGTAATAACTCCATGCAAGAACACTTGCGGTATACGCCATCGGAAGATTGAATTTGACATGATCGCCCGCATCGTAAAGACCGCCGGTTAAATCAACGCCGACATCACTTCCGTCGGTCAGTGCGGAATCTCCGCGCCAGTTGCAACGGGTCTTGTCCGGCAAATCACCGGAACGCTGCAATTCATAAAAAAGAATCGATTTCTGAAGCGCTTCGCCGTAGTTAAAATCTCCCGTTCCCTTGCGTCCTTCACGCTCGGTTGCGTAAATCGAGAATTCTCCGGTATCGTTTACACCGTTTCCTTCCGGAAACTGCGCCTGCTGTTTCTGTCCGCTCTCGGATGTGATTTCACTTGTAAATACTCCGGAGGAACTCTCCTCGCCCGTTTTCTTTTTATCCTTTATGCTCTTTGCGACAATCAGTCCGAGAAGAGAAATGAGCACGACAACAAGGACGGCGATTAACACCATCATCTTTGTATCTTTTAAAGGATTTTGGGAAGGATATTCGCTCATGATTCTTCGTCGCTTCTTAGTCTCAAAAGAACCGGCTGGTCTCAGCCGGTTCTCTTTCTTTCTGAACGTCTAGCTGACTAGACTTTTATTTCCATGCTTCGTATTCGGAAACGTTTAATACCGTGTCTCCGTCAATCTGCATTGCGGTCGGAATATCGAATTTTACCTTGACCTTCTTTGCAGGGATTACGGTAATCATTTTTGTCTTCTTTACATGCTCGCCCTTGAAGATGGAAGGGAATGCGGCAAGTGTTGCAACCTTGCCTGAACCGTGCCAGATAACGAAGGTTAAGCCGTCGCCCTTGCGATCCTGTTCGGGAGCTACCTTCATTCCGCCGCCGTAATAACGTCCGTTCATCGTGGAAGCAAGCCAGGTCTTTTCGTAGACTTTCTCTTCACCGTCATCGATGGTTACGGTTGCGGTCGGACATTTGTAATGGAACATCAAAAGATTGATGGTCAGTGCGGTGTAGTCGATTTTTTCCTTGCCTTCGGCTTTCTTCTTATCGGCAACTTCGCAGCACATTCCGTCGATACCGTAACCGA
The DNA here is from genome assembly GCA_902803015.1 of uncultured Lachnospiraceae bacterium. Classification (GTDB taxonomy): domain Bacteria; phylum Bacillota; class Clostridia; order Lachnospirales; family Lachnospiraceae; genus UBA3766. The sequence continues at coordinate 1,383 of CADCOL010000187.1, forward strand.
TACCGTTTAAGAAATGGCACTCTTTGCCGTTTACCTTAATGGTCGGAAGGCCTTTGATGTATTCTCTGACATCGGTATATCCTTCGGACGGATAATTCTCAACGATGTCCTTTAAGAAATCGTTACCGGTTCCGCCGGAGATTAAAAGCATTGGACAGGGAACTTCGGTATCGTACAAATCGTTTGCGATACGGTTTAAGGTTCCGTCGCCGCTTACCAGATAAATCAAATCCTCGCTTGTAACACCCTTCATCCATTCGGCGATGTCAAGTCCCACAAGATCAATCTTTTTGTAGTCAGCATCGTCCGTCTTTACACCGAGCGAAGTAAACAGTGCATCCGCTCTTGCTTCTCCGCCGCCGTTGTTGGAAAGATGATTGAACAATACGTAATTCATAGTTTCCCTCCTTAATGCCCCGTGTATTTTTTACCGGCCACCCCCATGGCCTGTATATTACAATGCTTCGAGAATCTTCTCTCTTACTTCTTCGGAAAGCTCCGCGGTCTTCATCTTTGCGACTCTCTCCGCAGGAATCACATCAACAACCGTCATATAAACCGTCGTATGTCTGAACGGTGTGCGATGCTTTACAAGATTGGTGTTCTTCATTGCGAGAACAACCAACGGGCACTGTGCCTTGGTGGCAATCTTAAATGCACCGTTTTTGAACTCCAACAGTTTTTCCTCGGTGCGGTTTCTGGTTCCTTCGGGGAAAATAAATACCGAAGTCTGATCGTTCTTAATCTTGTCCGCCGCCTTGTTAATCGTAATAATCGCATTCTTTACATGGTCTCTGTCGATAGCCATGAAGCCTGCTTTCCGGACGATTCCGCCTGCAACCGGAAGATTAAAGTTCTCGGGTTTCGAGATAAA
>CADCOL010000188.1 GCA_902803015.1 uncultured Lachnospiraceae bacterium
AGATCGTTTAAAATAACCTGCGTCATGGAATCATGGCGCTCGAGAATATCTTCGTAACGGAAAATATTCGCCATCGTTTCCTCGTGATCCTTAATTAATGCATCGAGTTCCAGACCGATTAACTTATATAAACGCATTTCGAGAATTGCATTCGCCTGCTTCTCGGTAAAGCGAAGCATGGCCGCCATAATCTCGGATTCCTTGGATTTAAAACGGATGCCTTCGGTTTCGCCTTCCACAAGACATCTTTTTGCCATCGCGCGATCCTTGGAACCTCTTAAAATCTCAATGATTAAGTCGATGACATTGCAGGCACGAATCAGACCTTCCTGAATCTCCTTGCGTTCCTGCTCTTTCTGTAACAGATTCGTATATTTTCTGCGGTTGATTTCATAATAAAATTTGCTGCAATGTGCAATGACGTCGCGAAGACTTAAGGTTTCCGGTCTTCCGTCCGCAATTGCGAGCATATTGACGCCGAACGTATCTTCCAGACGCGTCTTTTTATAAAGCATGTTAATAAAATTATCGGTGTCCGTATCCTTCTTTAATTCAATGACGATACGAATGCCTTCTTTCGAAGACTGGTTTGAAATATCGACGATATCCGTGCATTTTTTGCTCTCATAAAGATCCGCAACATCGGACAGGAATTTGCCGATATTTGCACCGATCATCGGATAAGGAATTTCGGAAATGACAACGTTTACATGTCCGTTCCTGCCCTTTTCCACATCCACTTTACCGCGGACTTTGATTTTACCTACACCGGTTTCGTAAATATCCAAAAGTTCATCCTTGTTGATGACTACGCCTCCGGTCGGAAAATCGGGGCCCTTCACATAGCGCATCAGCTGCTTTGTGGTGATTTCCGGATTCTCGATATATGCTTTCGTTGCATCAATAACTTCGGTGATATTGTGAGGCGGAATGGACGTTACCATGCCGACTGCAATACCTTCCGAGCCGTTGATTAAAAGGTTGGGAATTTTACACGGTAATACGCTCGGTTCTTTCTCGGTCTCGTCAAAGTTCGGGACAAAATCAATCACATCCTTGTCAAGGTCCGAAAGAATCGCATCCTGCGTTACTTTCTGCAGTCTTGCCTCGGTATAACGCATTGCAGCAGCCGTATCGCCTTCGATGTTTCCGAAGTTACCGTGACCGTCAACGAGTGCCATGCCCTTTTTAAAATCCTGCGCCATTACAACAAGCGCATCGTAAATGGAGGAGTCGCCGTGCGGATGGTATTTACCCATGGTATCACCGACGATTCTTGCGGATTTACGGTAAGGTTTGTTATAAGAAATCCCCAGTTCGTGCATATCGTACAAAGTACGTCTCTGTACGGGCTTTAAACCGTCCCTGACATCGGGTAACGCACGAGCGATGATGACGCTCATTGCGTAATCAATGTAGGACTTTTGCATTACTTCGGAGTATTCGGTTTTGATGATATTCTCAGCCATAATTTCCTCTTATATATCCAGAAGCGCATCCTGCGCGTGTGCATGTATGAATTCCTTGCGGGGAGGGACTTCCGTACCCATTAAAAGCTCGGTAATTTTACTTGCCTGCGAAGCATCTTCTATTTCAACAAGTTTCAGATTCCGCTTTTCGGGACAAAGCGTGGTTTCCCAGAGCTGCTCGGGATCCATTTCGCCCAAACCTTTGTAACGCTGGAGGGTAAAGGGCCCTTTGTGTTTCTTTCGGTACTGTGCCAGCGCATAATCGTCGTAGAGGTACTCTTCCTCACCTTTTCCCGGAATCGCCTTGTACAGCGGCGGCATGGCGATATAAACATGGCCTTCCTGAATCAGTTCCGGCATGAATCGATAGAACAATGTAAGAAGCAATGTGCAGATATGCGCACCGTCGACATCGGCATCGGCCATAATAATAATCTTGTTGTAGCGAAGTTTCGAAATGTCAAAATCGTTTCCGTAACCTTCCGAGAATCCGCAGCCGAATGCATTAATCATGGTTTTGATTTCGGCATTGGCAAGGATTTTATCGATGGAAGCTTTTTCCACGTTTAAAATTTTACCGCGAATCGGCAGAATTGCCTGATATTTGCGGTCTCTTGCTGTCTTTGCGCTACCGCCCGCGGAATCACCTTCGACGATGAAAATCTCGCATTTTTCCGCATCTTTGGATTCGCAGTTTGCAAGCTTTCCGTTCGAATCAAAGGAGAATTTCTGCTTTGTCAGCATATTTGTTTTCGCCTTCTCTTCTGCTTTACGGATTTTTGCGGCTTTCTCGGCGCAGGAAATGACTGCTTTTAAATCTTCGAGATTTCGGTCGAAATAAAGGACAAGTTCATCGCCGGTTACTTTGGATACTGCCTTTGCGGCATCCTGGTTATCGAGCTTTGTCTTGGTCTGTCCTTCAAATCTGGGCGTCGGATGCTTGATGGAAATGACCGCCACCATACCGGTACGAACTTCCGGACCGGTAAAGTTTGCATCTTTGTCTTTTAAGATTTTCAGCTCTTTTGCATAGTTATTGATAATGCTGGTGAACGTGGTTTTAAAACCTGTAATGTGCGTACCACCCTCGGCATTGTAAATATTATTGCAGAATCCCCACACGTCCTCGTGGAATTCATTGATATATTGGAATGCACATTCCACGATGATATCATCGCAACTTCCCTTAAAGTACACAACTTCGTGCAGCGTATCGCGGCCTTTGTTGATGTCTTTTACGAATCCGACCAGTCCGTCCGGCTCATGAAAATCAATGATTTCGGGGCTTTCGAGACGTCTGTCCTCGAAATGAATCGTAAGCTCGGGATTCAAATAAGCCGTTTCGTGCAGACGAAGCTTAATGTCTTCGGATTTAAAATATGTCTTTTCGAAAATCGTATCATCCGGAATGAACGTAATCGATGTACCGGTTTTATTGGTTTTTCCGACCACCGGCAAAAGGCCGTCAATCAGTTCCGTGGTCGGTTTGCCGCATTCATAGGTATCTTCGTAGATGCATCCGTCACGTTTCACCTGCACTTTCATATACTTGGAAAGTGCGTTTACAACGGAGGAACCGACACCGTGAAGACCACCGGAATTTTTGTAAATCGAATTGTCGAATTTACCGCCCGCGTGAAGGGTCGTTAATACGATACGCTCTGCGGAAACGCCTTTTTCGTGCATATCCACGGGAATACCGCGGCCGTTGTCCGTAACGGTTGCGGAACCGTCCTTATCGAGGATTACGGAGATTTTGGTGCAGTATCCTGCCATATGCTCGTCCACGGAGTTGTCCATGATTTCATAAATCAGGTGGTTCAAACCCTTTGTGGAAAGCGATCCGATGTACATACCGGGACGCTCTCTGACAGGCTCCAGACCTTCTAAGACGGTAATCGACGAGGAATTATATTGTTCTGCTTCATTTGTTTTCTTTGCCATTTTAGTGACTCCATTTATATCTTTGCCGGTTTAAGGCATAAAAAAACACAAACACTAGTTTAGTATATCACAAGTGTTTGTGTTTGCAAAGCAAAAATGCCCTTTATATTGTGTTATTTGTGCCAAAAAGGCACGGTATATTTAATACGCGAGATAAATTGCAGGACGCACGCCGCAGACAACTTTTTGCTGCGTACCTGCAGGTGTTGCATGATCCGTATCGGCAGGAGAAGAGGCATAACCGACCTGTCCTGCTGTCGAGACAACGCTGACATACATCTGATTATAAGAAGGCGTTCTTAGCCACCAGCAGGAACTCCTCTCTCCGATTACACTTTCCGGATAACCGTATTTCTTAAACTCGGAATTATACCAGGCTCTGTCAATGGTTGTAAGATATTTACATCCGTTGTTTAAAGCGTATTGAGTTGGTTTGATGAATAAATCATAACTTGCTCCGCCGTTTTCATTTCCCCAATCGTAAATATACTGTTTGATTTCACTTAAACTGGGAACAAATACCTTATCCGTTGTATCGTTTCCACCGTCCGTTCCGTAGTTTGGATTATCGTCACATTCCAAAGTTACAGACGGAATTTGGGTCATTTCTTCTGCGGAAAATGCCGCATTCAGAAATTCATCGTTCAGCCACGCCCGCAACGAGCATGTTTCCCATGTTACATTCTCTGTCTTATTATGATACGGCTTGCAGTCCAGGACATATTTGCTGATCAGATACAACCTTCCGTCTTCATTCGTAAGAACCTGCCATTCAATGGGTTCTTTGCCGTTGTCTTCATTACCGTCCTGTTCGTAAGCACCGAATTCGACAAAGTCTCCGGCAGCAAGACCTGCATAAGGACTGTTATTCAAATCTTCCCCGCCCATTCCTTCAACCGGTGCGGCTTCCAA
>CADCOL010000189.1 GCA_902803015.1 uncultured Lachnospiraceae bacterium
ACATCGCTCTGTCGCATGCTGAGTCCGGCATATAATTCCGGCGCTGCATACCCGACCGTGGAACTTCTCTGCTCCCGCCGCCTGCTGTACGCATTCGCAGATCCGAAGTCAAGGAGGCGGACGCTGCCTGCACCCCCTGCAGAAGGTTTATTCACCGATGATTCGCTGTTGCCTGTTAGCACAACGTTAGCCGGCTTCAAATCCCCGTGAACCACGGGTAACGGCAATGTGTGCATGTATGCTACGATTTCGACCAGCTCATGAAAAATCCGCTCCCGCTCTTCCCCGGTATATTTCCTAATAGGATTTACATCCTGTAGAGTTTTATCCTGCGCTCGCAGGGCATCTTCAAGTGACTCCCCCTCCTCGTACTCCATGACCAGCAAATACATGGCATCTGCCACGAAGCAGTCTGTGAGTTTCGGGATTCCGGGATGATGCAGGCTTTTCAGCATTTCCGTCTCTTTCCTGCCCTGTACGATGCTTTTGTAACACTTCATCGCATAGCGTATTTGCGTATGCTCATCCTCGACAAGATACACGCTTCCGCTTGTCCCTTCGCCAAGGCGCTCCAAAACCTTGTATTTTTCATATTTGTTACCAATTTGGATCCCCGTGAAATTATTATTCATAGAACATTCCTCATAAACTTTTCTCAAACTCTGAGAAACTTATTCTTTCCCGTAAGAAAGATACACCGCGCTGTAGCTGCCCTCACGATTGCGCACCTGTGCTCTTCTTCCCAGTTCATCCAAACGTGACTGCACGGTCCCGATATGCTTCTCACCGAGAATATAACCGCACTCTTCGCCTGAAATCTCCCGGATAAAATCTTCCGACGCCAAAAGATACCCCCGTGGCACGCCGGTTTTCTTTGGGAGTCGACGGACGGAACCGTCCTCGGGATAAACAAAGTATCTGCCACGATGCAATACAACAACCCTTAGCTTTGCACTCCGAAAATCGTCCCTTTGCATAAATGTGTTCTTCACACGTTTTCCCAGACCATGCTCGCAGATAATCGGCAGTGCATCCTCATAGAACCAGCCTACAATTCTCTTCACCGTCTCCACATTTGTCCCGTCGCCTAAAACACCCAGAATGACCGGTCCTGCGCTCGTCATGACATGCTCTATCGCAAGGCACGAGGAGCCCTCCTCATCCCATATGTGAGCATAGGAATATTCATTTTTCTTCATCCAAAAATCCTTTCTTTTTTGCACGTCAAAAAGACTGCCTGATTCAGTTTTTACAGGGATAATTTAGATTCGGTCAGCGACTGCACCCGCGAAGCGCGGTGAAAGAACCGCCGGATGCACTCCTAGCGGAAGAACTTTGAAATATCGTTGACCAAAACAAGAACCATAAGAATCATCAGTGCGCCGAAGCCCACCAATGTAACGATTGCCTCGAATTTACGGGGCACTTTGCGGCGCAGAATGAGCTCCGCAATTAAGAATACGAATCGTCCGCCGTCCAACGCAGGGAACGGAAGCAGATTCATGATTGCAAGGTTCACGCTGAGTAACAGCGCAATATTTACAAGGTTAATGATTACGGTCGGAAGGCCGTATTCCTTGGTTTCGTTAATCGTGGTGCCGATGACCTGAGCCATGCCGACCGGGCCTGCGACATCGTCTTTCTTGATACGCCCCGTAAAGAGCATTCCTATGCTTTTTACGGACGCTTTGAGCCAGTAACGTACTTCGTACCAGCTGTACTCAAAAATCTTAATATTGGCGCAATCTACGACTTCTCCGGCATAGATTCCCATCACGCGTCGTCCGTCCATATCGCCGAGGGACAGATTTACGACCTGAATTTCATCGCCGCGCCTGAATTTTACCTCCCAATCGTTTGTACGATTGGTCAGAGTATAAAGCGTAATTTCGGAGAACAAATGGATGCGCTCGCCGTTAATCGAAATAATTTCGTCGCCGGGCTGCATGCCTGCCGCTTCGGCGGGATAGCCTTCAATCAGTGCGCCGATTACGGGCGGATTTTCGCCGCAGGTGCCGACTACGATCATGGCAAGAATGAAACCGAGTAAAATATTAAACACCGGTCCCGCAAGCACGACTGCGATTCTTGCCGCAAGCGGAGCATCCGAGAACTTGCATCCGTAGATGCCTTCCTCTTCCTCGTCGAAGTCGTCGTCTTTCGCATCTTCTTTTGCAGTCTTCTCCGCCTTGGCGCTCTTTACGCCATCCGCAGAAACCTCTTCGTCTTCTTTTTTCTTCGCGCCGAAGATTTTCTCCCCAAGCGTTGTTCCGCGGGTCGGACCCTCTAAGGGATTCTCCTCGTCGATGGCTTCGTCTTCCTCGTCCTCGAAGGGGTCTTCTTCCTCAAATACGCACGCACCGCCGAACGGCAATGCACGAATCGCGTATTCGGTACCCTTTTTCTTAAAATGCAGCAGTTTCGGTCCCATTCCGACCGCAAACTCGGTGACATGAATTCCGTTCGCTTTTGCCACGATAAAATGGCCGAACTCGTGCACTACCACAAGTACGGAAAAAATCACCAGGAATGCAATTATCGACCAAACTACAGACATGGAACAATTCCTTCAATGAATTCGTAAGTTTCTTTCTCCGCTTCAAGAATCTGCTCAACGCCGGGATTTTCAACCGCAACGTGATTCTCCATCGAAGCTTCGATTAAATCGTAAATCTCCAAAAAGCGGATCCGGCGGTCCAGGAAAAGTGCCACCGCGCGCTCATTCGCCGCGTTGAACACACTCGGCATACTGCCGCCGATGGTTGCCGCACGCTTTGCAAGAGGAAGCCCTAAGAAGGTCTCCTCATCGGGTTCTTCAAATGTCATGGCACCGAGCGCCTTAAAGTCCACTCTCGGCGTATCCATCACTCTTCTGTCGGGATAAAAAATCGCATACTGGATGGGCAGCTTCATATCCGGAACGCCCATCTGCCCCATGATTCCGCCATCCACGTACTGTACTGCGGAATGCAGGATGCTCTGCGGATGAATCAAAACCTGCACTTTGTCGAGTTCCACATCGAATAACCACTTCGCCTCGATCATTTCAAGGCCCTTATTTACGAGTGTGGCAGAGTCGATGGTGATTTTACGGCCCATCGTCCAATTCGGGTGTTTTAGGGCATCCTCGACGCGGATATTGACAAGTTCACTGCGCTTCTTACCGCGGAACGGTCCGCCGGAAGCCGTAAGGAGAATTTTCTCTACACGGTCCTTCGGCATGCCCTGCAACGATTGAAAAATCGCAGAATGCTCGCTGTCCACGGGCAGAATCGGTGCTCCCATCTGCCTGGACAGGGGCATGATGATATGTCCTGCGGTTACAAGCGTTTCCTTGTTTGCAAGCGCGATGGTTTTCTTTTTTTCAAGTGCCGCGATGGTCGGGCGGATTCCGATCATGCCCACGATTGCGGTCACAAGGATATCGTATTCCTCAAGCGTCGAAATATGCAGTAAGCCGTCCAGCCCTGCTTCGACTTTGGTGTCGGTGTCGGCGATGCGCGATTTTAAATCCGCCGCTGCGCCCTCTTCCCACATAACGGCATAAGCAGGCTTGTATTTACGCACCTGCTCTTCCATGCGGTCGACGTTTCTGCCTGCCGCAAGCGCTATTACTTTTAAATCGGGATTCGCGTCTACGATTTCCAATGTCTGGGTACCGATCGAACCGGTGGAACCCAGGATGACAAGTCTCTTATCCATACGAAAATAACCACCTTGTGGAAATTCCGCCCGTTGGGCGGAAATACTAGTTACCCGCTCCGCCGGCCGGCGCAAACTGCAGTAAGAGCGCCATCAGGAAATATACCATGGGAGCGGTGAAAATAACCGAATCGAAACGGTCTAAGATTCCGCCGTGACCGGGAATAATGTGTCCGTAGTCTTTTACACCGTTATTTCTTTTGATTGCGGATGCGGCCAGATCGCCGCACATGGAAGCGATGGCACCAACAAAGCCCATGCATCCGAAACTTAAAATGCTGATGGCGCCGGATTTATGTACCAGAACATAGATTAAGCCAAGCAGCATGCTGCCCAACGTTCCGCCGAGTACACCGCCGGCCGCGCCTTCATAGGTTTTCTTCGGAGAAAGCCTCGGTGTCATTTTATGCTTGCCGAAATTAATACCCACAACGTAGGCACAGGTATCGGAAAACCATGCGGAAATAAACGGCATCCATACGAGGAAAATTCCGCCCGGAAGGGAACGGATGTAGTAAATGAAACTCAGTGTCAGGGCAACGTAAACAACGCCGAAGACGGCATTCGAAACCTGCGTGAAATTGAATTTCGGGAAGGAAAAAATATAAGCGTACAGAATGCCGATGAAACCGGTAATGAATACCAGCATGATAATTACGGCAAAAATATTAAATGCACCGACCGGCTTTGCAAGCCAGTCTTTTACTTCCTGCGGGCAGTACCAGTCGTCCTGCGCAAGAATGGATAAATAATAAGCCACGATGGTGAGCACGCCGAACACCTGAAAAACATTGAACCGGTGTCCTTCTTCGCGCACTTTGGTCGCATTTGTAAATTCGATATAGCCGATGCAGGAAATGACACAAAGAGCAACCCCCAGCACCGGGCCTCCCACGATGCCGAGAATAATGGTCAGTATTAAAATCACCGCTCCGGAGATTACTCTCTTTAGTGCTGTGCTCATTTATGCAACTCTCATTCTTTGTATTTTCATTCTGCGATTCTATTTCGCGTTTTTTCTGCGATTTTATTTCGCATTTCCATAGCGGCGGTCGCGGGTATTGTACCACTCAATCGCCTTTTCAAGCTCCGCTTTGTCAAAAACGGGCCAATGTGTATCCGTATAATAAAATTCGGTATAGGCAAGCTGCCAGAGAAGATAATTCGAAAGTCTCTGTTCACCGGACGTACGAATCATTAAATCCGGATCCGGAATATCCGCGGTATCGAGGTGTGCGCTGATGGTTTCTTCCGTGATGTCGTCGGGGGCTATTTTACCCTCTTCGACCTCTTTGGCAATTGCCTGAACGGCACGCTTGATTTCGTCACGTGAGCCGTAATTTAAGGCAATCTGGAACTGTAAGCCGGTATTGTCCCTGGAAAATTCTTCAATCTCATCCGCAAGGTCCTGTAAATCCTTCGGAAGTCCGGGACGATAACCGATGACACGAATGCGGACGTTGTTTTTGGCCGCTTTTTTAAAACCGTTTCGCAGATATTCGCGGAACAGATTCATAAGCGCCATGACTTCGTCTTCGCTTCGTTTCCAATTTTCCGTGGAAAATGCATAGACGGTCAGATACTTGATGCCGAGTTCGTCCGCGATATAGAGCATATCCTCTAAGTTCTGCGCGCCCTTGGCATGTCCGACGGTACGCGGGAAGCCCTTCGACTTCGCCCAGCGTCCGTTGCCGTCCATGATAATTGCTACATGAGTAGGTGCCTGCATGATGATTTTCCTCGTTATACGGTCATGATTTCCTTGGACTTTTCTTCAATCATCTTGTCGATCTCTTTGATGTACTTATCCGTGCTCTTCTGAAGATCGTCTTCCATGTCTTTGATTTCGTCCTCGGAGATATCTCCGTTCTTGGAAAGTTTCTTGAATGCGTCGATACCGTCGCGGCGGATGTTACGAACCGCTACCTTTGCATCTTCGCCTTTCTTCTTAACTTCTTTGCTGAGCTCTTTACGACGCTCCTCGGTAAGTTCGGGGAACACAAGACGAATTACGGTTCCGTCGTTCGAAGGAGTGATTCCGATGTCGGATGCAAGGATTGCTTTCTCGATGGCTTTGATCAGGCTCTTTTCCCAGGGCGCAATCTGAATCATTCTTGCTTCCGGAACGGAAATGTTTCCAACCTGCTGTAAAGGAGTCGGGGTTCCGTAATAATCTACGGTGAGCTTGTCCAGAATGTGGGGATTTGCTCTGCCCGCGCGAATCGTCACAAGTTCAGCGCCCAAGTGATCGCAGGTTTTTTTCATCTTCTCGTCAAAAGCTTTTACGTTGTCGTTCATGTTGTAACCCTCCCGGTTTCTTGTTTTTTCTATTTCCCTATTACATTACGTACTTAAATTTGGTTCCTGCTCTATTCTACACCGTAACCCTGGTTCCGGTAAACTTACCGGTTACGGTATTTACGATGCTGTTCTCTTCGTTTAAGGAGAACACGTACATTTCCATATCGTTGTCGCGTGCGAGAATGGATGCCGTGATATCCACCACCTGAAGATTCTTGTCGATGACTTCCTGAATCGTAACGGAATCGTATTTCTTTGCGTTCGGATCCTTATTCGGATCGGCATCGTATACGCCGTCGATGGATTTCGCAAGCAGGATGACGTCTGCATCAACCTCGATGGCACGAAGCAAAACGCCCGTATCGGTTGAAAAATAAGGATGTCCGGTACCGCCTGCGAAGAATACGACTTTCTTTGCCGCAAAATCTTCGTTTGCAAGGTCTTTCGAGAAAAGCTTTGTGAAGCTTCCGACCATAAACGGGGTTAATACGTCGGTCTGCATTCCCACGGAACGGAAAATCTCCGAAACGTAGATGCAGTTCATAACCGTTGCCAGCATGCCGATCTGGTCTGCCTTCGTGCGGTCGATGTTCTTGCTGCTTCTGCCTCTCCAGAAGTTGCCGCCGCCGGTTACAATCCCGATTTCATATCCTTCGTCGACGAGCTGCTTTACCTGCAGTGCCACGCCCCTTACGGTATCTTCATCGAAACCGAAGTGCTTGTCGCCTGCGAGCGCCTCGCCGCTGAGCTTGATAATAATTCTTTTCATGGATGAATTCTCCTTTTATAAGTTCTCAAAGAAGGAACTTAAGTCTACCTCCGAGTAGCACTGGCTGCACATACCGTCAAGCATGGCTCCGTTGGCCATCTGCACGCTCTGAGACTTAATATTTCCTTTGATAATCGCCGTAGAATCCAGCGTTACGGGACCGTGAATGTCGATGTCGCCCTTAACCGCGCCCGCAATCACTGCGCCGGTGCCTGCCGCAATCTGTCCGATGACTACGGAACCGTTTGCGATGCTGATGCCGGTAGCCACGGTAACGTCGCCTTTGATTTTACCCGATTCCACGATGACTTCGCTTGCCTTGACATTACCGGTAATCGTACCGAGAAGGCGGAGGGAGCCGTTGATTTCAACGTTGCCGTCCACATTTCCGTAGATTTCCATATGTCCTGCGCTGTATATATTGCCCGCAACAGCCATTCCTGCCGTTACGATGCCGACTTCGTCCGAAACTTCACCCGTAGGAAGAACGTATTCGGATGCCGGTTTTGTATTCTGTAAAAAGCTGGGTTTCTGAACTTCCTGTGCTGCCATACCTTCCTCCTTCGGCCCTTCATATGCGACGGGCTCTTCGATTTCAACGATTTCTTCCACTTCGTCTTCGCCGGTAATGACTTCCTCTTCGGCAGGTGCTTCGTCACTTGCGGTTAAGTCTGAACGAAGCTCATCCCAAAGAGCTTTCTCCGCTTCGGAACGTTCACCGCTTTCCTCGAGCGGTTCGTAATGTACCGACTGTGCGGGCTTGGAACTGCTCTTCTTGGACTTGCGGCCGAATTTTTCCTTCGGTTCTTTCTTTACCTGAACCTCTTCTTCGGTTCCGTCGGTCAGTTCGTTCACGGCCTGATTAAAATCCGCTTTTAAATCATTGAAAAACCCCATTTTACATTTTCCCCCTTTTGCACTTTATGTATTAATCCTCGGAACCCTCGTCCGCGGATTCGTCTGCTGCATCCTGCACGTCTTCCGGCTTGGCGTCTTCTTTGTTCTCGTCGTCAGCTTCTTCATAAACGCCCTCGGAACGTGCCTCCGGCTCTTCGCTTCTTTCTTCCGGCGCCTTGACTTCTTCCTGCGGAAGCTCCGGCTTTACGTGATAAACCTGCCTGGTTCTGTCCGTAATCGGAAGAAATACAACGTTTTCTTTCTTCTGCAAAGTCTCGATGATAATCGGCAGTGCTTCGACCGTGGTCGGCTTTGCTGCAGAGTCATGCAACAAAACGACGGAATTCGATTTGTTGCCGATGCCGTTCAATACGTTTTTCACGATCGTATTGGTCTCTTTCAGCTCCTTGGAAGCATCCTCGCTGGAAACGTTCCAGTCGTAATAAACATAGCCTTCCTGCGTCAGGAAATGAATCATATCCGCGGTGTCCACATGCGCCACGTCGTTCGAGCTGCCGCCCGGGAAGCGGTAAAATCTGGGACGTACACCTGTCTTCTCCACCAAAAATGCGGAAAGCGAATTGATGTCGTTCTCAAATGCTTCGAGGCTGGAATAAATCTCGCTGTAGCGGTGTGTATAGGAATGCATTGCAAGCGTGTGGCCCTCCGCAATGATGCGGTTGTACTCTGCGTCATATCCGTCCGCTGCGAGTACGAAGAAGGTTGCCTTTACGTTATGCTCTTTTAAAATATCCAGAATCTCATTCGTGTATTTGCCCGGGCCGTCGTCGAAGGTTAAATATACGAGCTGCTGGCCGGGATATCTTTCCTCATCGGGAAGGTTTGCATCGTCCGGAAGTTCCACGGTTTCCGTTCCCATATTGATCGGGTTGCCGTATTCATCGACAAGCACGGCCGTCGTTTCCTTCGTGCGGCGCTCAATCTCGGTCTGGGAGATTTTAATTTCTTCACGAAGGAGATTTAAGCTCTTATTCATCTGATACAGTTTATACAAAAGAAATGCACACAGAAGGTTCGGAACCACCAGGAAAAATACAAGCAAAAACAGGAGCGCCGCTTTGATGCGTTTTACTCTCTTTCTGCGGAATTCCTTCCTTGCGGGAGATTCCTGGGCAGGCGCTGCCTGAACGGACTCCTGCGTATTCACTTCATTGATGTTCTCTTTATTCGTCATGCTTAGTTAAATCTTAATTTATTTACACTTCCGCAGGTGCTTCTCTTTTCATCCCGCGAAACGATATTTTACCCAATTACACCCCAGAGTTAGGCGATATCCATTTTAACACAAATTATGTAAAGTTGGAACAGAAAAAAGTGCCGATTTTTGCGAAAAAAATATGAAAAAGGGTGGCGCTTTTGCACCACCCCATTCTTTTGTGTTTTGTCCTGTAAAACCCTCAAAATATAGGTTTTAGCCGTTCATCTGTTTTGCAACTTCTGCTGCAAAATCTTCGTTCTTCTTTTCCATACCTTCGCCAACTTCGAAACGAACGAACTTGGTGATTACGATGTCCTTGGAAACGCTTGCAAGATAGTTTGCAACGCTCTGCTTTCCGTCTTCAGCCTTAACATAAACCTGATCAAGTAAGCAGATTTCCTTAAGCTGCTTGGAAATACGTCCTTCTACCAGACCTGCGAAAATCTTGTCGCCGGAGATCTCTTCCTTCTTGCTTAATGCAAGCTGGCCAAGAGCTGCCTTTCCTGCGTCGGAGATGAAGTTCGGAAGATACTTGTTGGTTTTTTCCTTTTCGTAGCTTGCCTTGTCCTCGTCGCCCCAAACATCGGTCGTGCTTGCTTCCTCAAGCAACTTGTTGAGGATGGGCTTCGGTAAGGTGAATGCATCGTTTAATGCGCTCTCAAGAGTGATATCTTTGATCTTTGCAAGTTCATCTGCGGAAATGTCGCTTCTGGAGATGTAGGTAGGATTCATAGCTGCTACCTGCATTGCGATGTTGGTAAGTGCTTACTTAACTGCATCGCCCTTCGCGCCGTTTGCTGCTACAAGAACGCCGATCTTTCCGCCGCCGTGAATGTAAGAAGCAA
>CADCOL010000190.1 GCA_902803015.1 uncultured Lachnospiraceae bacterium
GATATCATCATAATATACCCTTGATATATTTTTGTCAAGGACTATTTTATTCCACTCTTTCCAGCGTACTTCGGTCGCCGGCGTGGCCGTGCTGGACATGCTTCACATTGGTCCAGAGCGGCGCATTGTAATATACGTAGCACTGACGGTCGCGCACATCGCCTTCGTGCCAGTCGAAGGCCTCCTCAGCCCCTGCGCCGTCCATCAGGCGCATGAACATCTCCTGCAAATCCTCGAAGGACACCGGTGCATCGGATGTTTTCATGGCTACATGATGCTCATCGATTCCCTTCACCATAAAGATCGGATGGTTGCGGTCCTCCACAATATCCTCCTCGGAGAATCCGTGATCCGCAGTGATAATGATGATCGAATTATCGTATACCTTTTTATCGGCTTCCAACATCCGCTTGATATACATCGCCATCATCATGGACGCCGCGATATTCTGCTCGTACGAGCCTTCGTCCGTGATATTCATTTTCTCATCATAGATAAACGGCACATGCCCGCCCTCGATGTGATACCAGCGAAAACACGGTACTTCCTCACGCGGTGGCGGCCACAAATCGCGCGTCATATCCCGGAATCCTGCTGCCCTCAAATCCTCCCAGAACGCATCGTTATGATAGTCGTAAAGCTTCGCCGCTTCGTTGTCTCCGACGCCGTTACTCGCAAAACCCGTTACCTCATCGCCGACACTTAAAAACTCCGCATTGATATTGTCGATGATGCAGAACCGCTTCAAATCAAACGGCGCGTAACGGTAGCCCACCAGCTCGAGCTGATTTTTCACAAAGCTCTTAACCTCAGGCCGCTTGTTCGTGGACGCATGCTTTATGTTTTGGAATTTGTATACCTTCTCGCACTCCGTCGGCACACAGTCATCGTAAAATCCAATCCGATACCCTTCATTAATCAGCCTGTCAAAGAGCGGCGATTCGTCAAACGCGCGCTCGCGGTAATCGAGATAATTCTCGCTGCCGTCGTCCCAGACGCCCGAAACCATGTGCGGCACGGAATTGTTTGTCTGCGTGTAGCTTGAAAGCATATTCGAAAAGTATGTAAAATCTTTAAACTCTTCATTATACTCGGGATACTCCGCCAGCACTCTTTCGAAGGCCGATGCATCCACGGCATCGATAAGGAAGACAATTACATTCTGCGTTGAAGAAAATTCAAATTCGCCCCGCTTCGTTACCGCCGCAACCTGCTTCTTTGCAAAGCCGTCGTTGCGAATACCCACGGTAATTAACGTAATTAACAGAACGAGCGTAAGTCCGCCGAGGCCGTATTTTAAAATCTCTTCGGTCTTTTTATATTTGATGAGCCGGATAAGCACCACGATTACGGCAATCAGAAATGCATAGATTCCGAGGGAAATGAAACGATGTGAACCGAGCGCTGCCCAGTCAATTTGCCGTCCGTCGGTCTTGGGCAGAAAGCCTGAAAAGAACGTGCCTTCCATATACAGCGCAAAGTAAAAGACGCTGCCTGCAAGGAAAAGGGCTCGGTAAACATTTTTGTGAATCAGATGTGCAAGAAGAAGCACACCAAAGATTAATACCATCGATATCAAAAACAACGGCAGGTCGATGCGAATCATCATCGGAAAGTCAAACCAGAATTCGACCTTGTTTGTGAAGTAAATCTCGAGCGGCGCGTATAAAAATACAAAAAAAGAAAGCGCCACTGCTTCCACAACTGACGCTATGATACTATTCTTCTCTATTTTCCTGCTCTCTGATTTCATCGGCTTTCCTCATTGTTTCTTCCATTTCAGCGCTCCGGAAGGATGCCACATTTTTCTTACCGGTAATTGCACTGTATCCCCAGAGAACAATCCACATAAGAATCGGGAATACAACACAGCCAATCATAAAGAAGGTAAATATTGCAGTTTTATTTGGAATGGGCAGAATAGCAATCAGCACTGTGGCAGTAATCCACAGTGCTATAACTACTAATCCAATCCAAGCAAAAACCCTTTTAAACATTAATCTCTGCCTTTCCGCCGAGCAGATCCTTGTACTTCTCAAGCACAGGCGCCACGCAGTTTGCGATGAACTTCTCGGTCTGGATTGCCGCACGGCCCGTATAAAGCTCGGGTTTCAATACCGCATTGATTTCTTCTTCGGAAACACCGAAGAGCGGATCTGCCGCAATCAGTTCAACAAGGTTGTTGTCCTTGCCTTCTTCTTTCACAACCGCACCGGCCTGCATGGACAGGGTACGGATTTCTTCGTGAAGTTCCTGACGGTCGCCGCCGCGTTTTACGGCATCCATCATGATGTTCTCGGTTGCCATGAACGGAAGTTCGCTGCGAAGACGCTTTTCAATAACCTTCGGATAAACCTTTAAGCCATCCGTTACATTCATGCAAAGATCCAGAATTCCGTCGACTGCAAGGAACGCTTCCGGAATGGAAAGACGCTTGTTTGCGGAATCGTCCAGTGTTCTTTCAAACCACTGCGTTGCGGATGTAATGGCGGGATTCAATGCATCAATCATCACATAACGGGACAGGGATGCGATACGCTCGGAACGCATCGGATTACGTTTGTAGGCCATTGCGGAGGAACCGATCTGTGTCTTTTCAAACGGCTCTTCCACTTCCTTTAAGTGCTGAAGCAGGCGGATGTCGTTGCTCATCTTGTGCGCACTTGCCGCAATGCCCGCAAGAATGTTGCAGACACGAGTATCCACTTTACGGGAATAGGTCTGTCCGGAAACCGGATAGCATGCCTCAAATCCCATTTTCTTTGCAATCATCGGATCGATTTTATCGATGGTTTCCTGGTCGCCTTCGAAAAGCTCAAGGAAACTTGCCTGCGTACCGGTGGTACCCTTGGAACCGAGGAGTTTCAGGGTGGAGGATACATACTCAAGGTCCTCTAAATCCATCAAAAATTCCTGCGTCCACAGCGTCGCTCTTTTACCTACGGTTGTAGGCTGAGCCGGCTGGAAGTGCGTAAACGCAAGTGTCGGCAGTTCTTTATTCTCGTCTGCAAACTTCGAAAGATTTGCGATCACGTTTACAAGTTTTTTCTTAACAAGCTCAAGTGCTTCCTTCATCACGATGATGTCGGTGTTGTCTCCGACATAGCAGCTTGTTGCGCCGAGGTGGATGATTCCCTTTGCATTCGGGCACTGTAAGCCGTATGCATAAACATGGCTCATAACGTCGTGGCGTACGATTTTCTCGCGTGCCTTTGCCTCTTCGTAATTGATATCGTCCTTGTGCGCCTTGAGCTCTTCAATCATCTCAGGCGTAATTTGCTTTAAACCAAGCTCCATTTCGGTTTCTGCGAGCGCAATCCACAAGCGTCTCCAGGTCCGGAACTTCATATCCGGGGAGAAAATATACTGCATCTCCTTACTTGCATATCTTTCCGATAACGGGCTTACGTAAACATCTGTTGCCATGGTAAATTTCCTTTCTCTTTCTTCAGACATATCTGCGATAGTCTTCTTTATATTCGCTCACCTTGCGGCCGAGCCACTCCCTGAACTCCACGGTATCGCCGTCGCCGGTGGCGGTTTCGAATTCCGCATGTTCGTCGGATTCCTTCCACTCCGCCTCGAAGACTTTCATATCCTCTTCCAGTTTAATCGTATCCTCCGCTTTGTCCAGCATGCTGCTGATCTGCGCGATGTAATCGCGCTCCGGCAGGCGCATACGCATTGCTGCCGCATAGCCGTAGAAATATTCCTTCTTCGGGTCAAGCAGGTATGCATTGCGGAAACTTTCCTCCGCCTGCGCGAATAAGAACTGCCTTGCCAGTGCAATGCCGCGGTTATAATAAACACCGCCCAAAAACTCTCTCTCTGACTCATCCACCTGCTCAATCAACGCATCGTATTCGCGAATCGCATGCGCGTAACGTTCCTTGCGTAAATAGAAGTCTGCATGCGTCTTTCTTCGACGGATTACGTTTCCGCCGGAACCCTGGCGCACGATTTCAAGAATCGCTTTTTTCTCGCGCACGGATACATAAGCGACATTGTTCAAGACCGCTTCCACATAGCGTGTCAGAGGCACGCTTCTTGCGATGCAGCGGCTTAATTCCTGCGCCATCTCGCGCACGCCGCATTCATCCTCGAGCCACTGAACCAGCTCCGTCGTGAAGATGTCGGTCTCCAGAAGCTCCGGATTCTCGCATACGCAGTATGCAAGCTCGTCCGCGGAATAAATGCGCACACATATTTTGTTGAGGTAGAAGGGGCGGTTACCTTTCCGTCCCGTGCAGTGATACATGCTTCCCATGCGTCTTCCCTCGTACTTCTCCTACACTGTCTGTCGGCACCTGCTGCCCGAATCAGTCAAGCGCCAGTTCCTCCGTCCACTCAAGTCCCGTCGACGGATACAATTCTCCGAATCCCAAATCCTTCGCGATAAAGAGCACATTCTTGTCCGAGCTCATTTTTATCGTTAGGGAAATTCTCGTCATTCGGCTTCCTTTTACCGGCAGGCCCGAAAGCTTTAAGTCCGCACCCACGCGGCTCCGCTTCGAAATCTGCTCAATCCAGATTGGCACGGTGTCGGTTTCGTGAAGCAGAAATTCTTCGGTATGCCCCACTTCGTACCAGTGCTCGCCGGCCTTGATAAATACCACATCGTCGTCTTCGTCATTATCGCGGATCGTTACGCCGACATTCGCCTGCACACGGTCGCGACCGAAGAAACGCAGTTGCTTTTCATATCCCGAAGGTGCCGCATATTCTTTTGCCGCCAGGCATGCGCCCTTGCTGAAAAGATTGTTGCCCTTAAAGACGCGGCGTCCCTTGCATAAAAACTTCAGCGAATCATTGCACCAGTCGTCATAGAAGCCCTCGCCGATTAAGTAAACCGCCGAGAACAGACGATTCTCGCACATATGGTCGCAGATATTCAAAAATCTCCGGTCCTTCTCCGATGCGGATTCGCCTTCCGGCCCGAATTTAAAATCCTCATACGGATACTCTTCCACTCCCGCAATTGCAGGATTGACGAAGGTATTTTTCTCCAAACGATAAATGTTTAAGAAGCCTTCCGAACTGTCGCAGAGAAGCACCTGATGATTGCGAAGTTCATTCTGCTGATAGAGCATGTAGAAGAAGAAACTCTCTTCGTAGCTTAAGAAGTGAACCTTCTCTTCTTCGATTTTCAAAAGCTCCGGAAGCTTCTGCAAAACCTTCACGGTATCGGTGTCCGCCTTGCGAACGGTAACGACAACCGCGGAGATTTTATCCGGTGTTGTCATAAGCGGCAGCATACTGAATGCGCGCTTAATAAAGAGCAGGAGCAAATCTTCCGCCTTGTATTCCTCGGTGCCCATGCGTACGGTTTCGCCGCGCAGGGACTTGCGAAGAAGGTCCGCAACAAGATAGCCGTCCTTTTCGGTAAATGCTTCTTCCGCCGCACGTCCGATGACCCACTGGTTGTTGGATTTGCGCTTCAGAATCACCGCGGGAATGTTGTACTCTTCCTCGCCGGTAATCGTGCTTAACGTCTCGGGTTCCGTGCCGTCAATGCGCACGTAAGAAATCTGGGCAAACCTGTTGTTTAAGTCAAACCCGATTACGTAGCGGTCCTTATTAATTTTTTCAAAGACTTCCTTAATCTCTGAAAGCATTTATTTACCTCATCCCGCGCCCACCCGGGCGCGTGCTGCACACCGGTTAAGTGTGCCTTCGTTTACTCCGTCGGGAACAGTTTCTTCGTCAGATACTCTAAGTGTGCGTA
>CADCOL010000191.1 GCA_902803015.1 uncultured Lachnospiraceae bacterium
ATTTCTTCGCTGATAAAAGGACGTGCGCCGTCGTGAATCAGAACATATTCCGGTGCATCTTCCTTCGTGGAATCCGCTTCGTAACGCGCCGCTTTCAGGCCGTTCCACACGGAGTGGTAACGTTCCTTTCCGCCAAGAACGATGGATTTCACTTTTTTGTATCCGTTCTGCTTTACAATTTCTTCGCAGGTTTCCATGCCGTCCGGGCTGGTGACCAGAATCACCTCATCGATGTAGTCGGATTGCTCGAAGGCATCCAGGCTGTAGCAAAGAATCGGACGGTCGTTTAAAAGCAGAAACTGCTTTGCGACATCCGAATGCATCCGTTTGCCGGAGCCTGCCGCAAGTACGATGGCTACAGTGCGGCCGGCATTCCCTTTTATTCTGTTGTCAGCTGTTTCATTGCTCATGTCTGCCTGTGTGACCTTTCTATCGCTCGCCGAGGCGTAAGTTCGGCACCGCGTTTAAGTCGTATCCGCTCCGGACACCGTTAATAAACTCATAATATCCCGCACAGCCGATCATGGCTGCGTTGTCGGTACAAAGAATCGGCGGCGGCAGGAAAAACTCCACGCCGCGGTTTTTGCAGGCTTCTTCAAATGCCGCACGCAAATGCGAATTGCTTGCAACGCCGCCTGCAATCGCAAATTTCTTAACTCCGTATTTATCCAGTGCGTCCATCGAATGTCCGACCAGCACGTCAATGACGGCCTGCTGGAAGGATGCCGCAACATCCGCACGGTTAATCTCTTCCCCCTTCATCTCGCAGCTGTTTAAATAATTCAGCACTGCGCTTTTCAAACCGCTGAAGGAAAAATCGTATCCGGTCTCTCCCACTTTCGCCCTCGGAAAATCGATGGCCGTGGGATTTCCCTCATTGGAAACCCTGTCAATCTTCGGTCCTCCCGGATAGCCGAGTCCGATGGCACGCGCCACTTTGTCGAACGCCTCGCCTGCCGCATCGTCAAAGGTTCGGCCTAAGATTTCATACTCGCCGTAATTCTTTACATTTACCAGATGCGTATGTCCGCCCGATACCACAAGGCACATAAAAGGCGGTTCGAGTTCCGTGTTTGCCAGATAGTTTGCACAGATATGTCCTTCGATGTGATGCACGCCGACAAGCGGAATGCCGGTCGCAAATGCGATGGCCTTTGCTTCGGCAACGCCGACCAGAAGTGCACCCACAAGTCCGGGCCCGTAGGTAACCGCAATGGCATCGATGTCCTTTAATGTAACATTTGCTTTCTTTAAGGATTCTTCGATGACCTGATTGATTTTATCAATGTGTTTTCTCGACGCGATTTCGGGAACCACACCGCCGTAAAGCGTGTGCAGATCAATCTGCGAATAAATCACGTTGGAAAGAATCTCCCTGCCGTTTTTGATGACTGCTGCCGCGGTCTCGTCGCAGGAAGACTCGATTCCGAGTACGAGAATGTCTTTCTTTTCTGAGTTCATGTATGTTCTTTCCTAATCTTCTTCGAATTTGAGTTCCACCGTACGTCCGTCCCTTGCAACGATGGTGTTCGGGAAGACCTTGCGTACTTCGTCTTTATACTGCTCCGGATAATTCAAGGACGGGCTGTAATGTGTCAGCCAAAGTTCCGGCACGCCGGCCTGTTTCGCCAGGTTCGCAGCCTCGTAAAAAGTCATATGCTTATGCGACTTGGCCTTTTCTTCCATGCCCGGCTCGCCGTACATGCCCTCGCAGATGAACAAATCCGCGCCGGTTGCATTTCGCACAATCGACTCACAGGGACGCGTATCCGTCGTATAGGTAAGCTTCAGTCCTTTGCGGGCTTCGCCCATGACCATGCCCGGTGTATACGTGATTCCGTCCTGCTCGATGGTTTCGCCTTTCTGCAGGCGACTCCAGAGTTTCAAGGGAATCTCCTGAGCTTTGGCACGCTCCGCATCAAATTTGCCGGCACGTCCCAGAACGAAACTGTATCCATAGCAGACCACGTTGTGATTGACGCGGAATGCGTGAATCCCGAGTCCTTCCAGTTCCGGAATCAGGAAGTCTTCTTCCACATCCGAAATCTCGATGCATTTAATTTCAAACGGAAGCTCCGGTGCAATCACGCGAAGCGATGATACTACGCGTGTAAGACCTTTCGGTCCGATTAAGGTTACCGGCTCCGTGCGGTCCGCATTGCCCATGTTAAGAAGCATACCCGGCAGGCCGCTGATATGGTCCGCGTGAAAATGGGTAAAGCAAATCACATCCACGGGATTCGGGCTCCATCCCTTCTCGCGCATTGCAATCTGGGTGCCCTCGCCGCAGTCTACCAGAATCGTATGACCGTTGTAACGAACCAGCAGTGACGTAAGCCACCTGTAAGGCAGGGGCATCATGCCGCCGGTTCCGAGCAGGCAAACATCTATCATTTCATATCCCGCAGCCAGTAAATGACCGCGTCCTCCACAGGTTTTTCGTAAAAATTCGGCCGTACGCCTTCCGACATAAATCCGGCACGCTCGTAAAGCGTAATGGCCGGTTCGTTGGAAGCACGTACTTCGAGTGTCACGTTTTGAATTCCGCGGTTATGAAGTTCCGCAACCGTTTCATCAAGGAGTTTTCGTCCGTATCCCTTGCAGCGTTCTTTCTCCGCAACGGTGATTTTTACCAGATCCGCATCTTCACCGGTCAGAATGGAAACCGAGTATCCGACTACACCTGTAGTATCTTCGATTACCACACACATCGCTGCGGTATTGGACAGTTCTTCTTCAAATCCTTTTACCGTCCATGGATCGGGATAGGAAGCGTTCTCCATTTCGGCAACCGTATCGAGATCGGTATCGCGCATCGGACGGATAATCGCCTTCTCTCTGCGCTCGCGTTCCGCCTGCGACGTTCTGTAATAAAGCGGACTGTGCTCTGCGCCGGTCTGTGTCTTTCCCGCCGCAAAAAGCTCCATGCCGCGTACGGCAACGCTTCCGGCATGCTGACGGCATAAATGTGCCGGTGCAAAAAGGTATGGTACTTTCATAAGGCCGGCGATTTTTTCGCGGTAAACCGCAACGCCGTCGCCTAAGAAAATCACTTCCTCGCCGCGCTCGTTTAGGATTCCGCAAAGTTCTTCGATGCCCATCGCGGAGGTTTCTTTGATGCAGACGAATTCGTAATGATCTTCTTTGGAATCACAGGTGTCGCATTCTTCGGACGCGGAAATGAATCCGTACAATCCGGTATAGACCTGCTCACGCCTTGCATCCATAATCGGACAGATGACGCCGTTATGACCATAGAGATTGTACGCAAGTCCTTCCGTGGTCGGAACCGGAACAATCGGTTTCTCCAAAGCCAGTGCAAGTCCTTTTGCGGTTGCCGCGCCGATACGAAGTCCGGTAAAGGAACCCGGTCCCGCCGCAATCGCAATTGCATCGATACTCTCCAGATCCAGTTCCGTCATACGCTTTAATTCATCCAGCATCGGGAGAAGCGTCTGGGAATGCGTCTTCTTGTAATCAATCGTATATTCTGCTTTTAAAACATCATCTTCGAGAAGCGCGATGCTCGCCACGTTTCCCGAGGAATCCAATGCAAGTATTTTCATATTCTCTCTTTCCAAACACCCGGTTTATCGGCATCCCCGTCGGTACTCAGGGCTGAACAATGCCAATCCTGCGATAATCAAACCCTTTCTCCAGGTCCTTCTCAATCGTAATCCGTATCGTTTCCTTCGGCATGATTTCTTCCACGAGATTTGCCCATTCCACGAAGGAAACGCCCTCGCCGTAGAAGTATTCCTCATAGCCGATTTCATCCATTTCTTCAACATCGCCGATGCGGTAGACGTCAAAATGATAGAACGGCAGTCTTCCGTTTTCGTACACCTGCACGATGGTAAAGGTCGGCGAATTCACGGGACCGTCGATTCCGAGTCCCTTCGCAACGCCCTGAATCAGCACGGTTTTGCCCACACCCAAATCACCGAGCAATGCATAAACCTGCCCGGGCTTTGCTTCTCTTCCGATTGTTTCTCCCAGCGCAAACGTTTCCGCCGCGCTGTGTGTTTCTATTTCTTTTCTCAATTCCAAATCCTGCTTATCTTTTCAACAGGCATCCGCGCCTGTCACTTATTCTTAAAAACGAATCTTTACCTTTTCCGGCGCCATGTTCGCGCTGATAATCCGCAGCACGTCCTCGGTCTTTTCCTTCATATCCGCCTTCGGAAGAATAAACGCATTCTTCTTTCCCGTAAAGATAAAATAGCTGCTCCTGCTGCCGCTGGCCTTCGTGCAGTTCTCCCACGAAACCAGCTGCTCTTCCTCACCGGATTTGACCAGAATGCCTTCCGGCGAGAGTTTGTAGTGCATGCCGTTTTTAAACGCCGGCACCATTTTCGCCTGCATCACGGACAAACGCAGCATATCAATCGGCGGATAAAGGATTAAGATCAGCGCAATCAGCGGAAAATACCACTGACGCAGCGTAATGAATCCGTATATCATCAAACACCCGATGGCCGTCATGATGATGGTCACCGGTTGTCTGTAGAGCACCTGCATTTTAAAATCGAACAATGCCGATGTTGTGATTTTTACGTCGAACTCTGTTTCCAAGTTCCCTTCCTCTTTCCTAAGTTACTGCGCGTTATCGTTCTTCTCTTTCTCCTGCCCGATGTGGAAACGAAGCGGGCAGCTTTCATACTGGATTCTCAGTCCGTCCGCGGGCTTGATGATTTCATACTTGGAAATCACGCGCATTGCCACCTGCTTTGCGCTGTCCATGTCCGCATCCAGAAGGATGACCACATACTGCTTGTCGGAGAAACGGTTGCCGACGTCGACCATGCGAAGCGTTACGGATGCCGCGCTTTCCAGTGCATCCATCGAGCGGATGACGCGGTCGCGATCCGTTCCGATGTCGCACTGCAGCGTAAAGAGCATCAGCTGCACGGGGCGTTTGTTTCTCGACGCATAACGCGAGATAAAATTAAAGATGTACCGGAATTCGTCATACATAACATTGTAAACGCCATCCGAATAATCCTGACGTCCTTCGATTAAGTAACGGATGTTTGCAAGCGATGACGGCAGAACCTCGCTTCCGTCCTCCTCGTCGCTGTAGAAACGATACGAATTCTTTCCGTTCTTCTTTACAAGATAAAGCGCGCGGTCCGCGTTGTTGTAAAGCGTCTGGAAATTGTCGCCGTCCTGCGGATAAATCGCGATACCGACGGATACGGAACAGGTCTTCGAAAAGCCCATGTCGTCTAGTCTTTCATCCAGTGTGTTGATAATGTTCTTGGCACGCTCCGCGGCGATTTTACGTTCGCCGACACCGACAAGATAAAGAATGAATTCGTCACCGCCGAGACGGCAGACGATATCGTTGCTTCTTGCATACTGTCTTAAAATATCCGCGAACATACGGATGACCTTGTCACCTTCGGCATGCCCCATTTTATCGTTAATGAGTTTGAAGTTATCGAGGTCGATCATGAACATCATTCCGGAAGTACCGGTTTCAATGCTCTTGCGAATCAGTTCCTCGGTGTACTTACGGTTGTAAAGTCCGGTCAGCGCATCGCGGCGCGCCAGATCGATATAATCGTTTGTTGCGGAGTGCGTATTGATGACACGCTCGATACGGCTCTTCATAACCTTGGAAACGAAGGGTTTGCGGATGTAATCTTCCGCGCCCAGACGCAGGCATTCCGCCTCGGTTTCGGGAGATTCGTCACTGGTTAAGAAAATCACCGGAATCGCACTCCACGCGGGATTGCTCTTGATTCTGGTCAGGGTTTCTTTTCCGTCCATTACCGGCATGGCGATATCCAAAAGGATTAAGTCCGGAATTCTTTTTTCCAGAAACTGAATCGCCTGCTCGCCCGAAATGACGGGAGTAACTTCGTACTCCTCTTTCAGTTCCTGACGTGCCATAATCAGATTCGTTTTGTTGTCGTCCACAATCAGAATGTGTTTCATAACTGCCCCCCGGATCAGTTCTCCGCTTCCGCCATGGAAAGAAGCACCATAATCTCTTCCCTGGCTTCCTCATACATAAAGTTGTCCATATGATGTTTCGCGTCGGCAAGCCTCTTTTCAGCCTTCTCGTCAAGCTTGCACTGCATTAAATCTTTCATCTCTTCTTCGGCGCGGTCGATTTCGAAATACTCTAAGCTCTTTGCGATATATTCAAGCGTACGCTTATACTCGCGAAGCGAAATCGCGCTGCCTGCCTGCTTCTTCGACGGCTCTTCCTTCTCCTCGGAAACGAAGAACGCATCAATCTGCGCAAGCATATCCTGATACTCTTTCAAAAGATTCTCGGCATCATCCTTAATCTCTTTCTTGTGGCCGGACTTGCCGTTCATCTCATGCTCACGGAAATGATCCGAAAGCGTCATGGCGCCGATACTTAAGAAAGAACTCTTTAAAGCGTGTACCTCAATCGTGTAATTCTTGTAATCCTTCTCCTCGAGAAATTTACGAAGCTGCGCGGGCTTCTTTTGTCCTTCCTCGTGAATACATTTTAAAATCTCGATATACGCATCGCGGTTGCCCGAGAAAATATCGTATGCATAGCGGTAATCGATTCCTTTCATCGGGAAGGTAAAATCTTTCTCGTCAAATACCGTTCCGCCCTTGCCGGTTCCGGCTGCGGCAGTATCGTCCGCGCCGAGCGCGTACTGTACACCCTTCATTCCGCTGACCGGCGCATTGGCAATTTCAACCTGCAAATCCTTCGGCAGGAATGTACGCAGAATCCGTGCCAGCGAGTGTGTATCGATGGGTTTTTCGAGCAGATCGTTCATGCCCGATTTTAAAAACATCTCTTTGTCGCCCGAACCCGTATTCGCGGTCAGTGCGATAATCGGCACGTTCTTCGTATATTCGCTGTTGATGGAACGGATTCGCTGTACCGTCTCCACACCGTCCATTTCGGGCATCATGTGATCGATAAAGAGGATATCGAATTCCTCGCCGTTGCGAACCCGCTGCAGGGCATCCTTACCGGAATCGGACAGCGTAATCTTTGCGCCGTACGAACCGATGATACCGTTTGCAACCTTTAAGTTGACTTTGTTATCGTCCACGATCAGAATTCTCGCATTCGGACAGGAGAATTCGTTAATCGTCATCACGCCTTCTTCGGCCTCTTCCAGGCGGCCCTTCACGGCATTGATAACACCGAAGTCGCAAAGGTCTTCTTCCACCATACGCTGGTCGATTGTGACATGGAAGGTGCTGCCCTTGCCGTACTCGCTTTCAAGA
>CADCOL010000192.1 GCA_902803015.1 uncultured Lachnospiraceae bacterium
AAGAACGGAATCATAATGATTCTTGATAATGTCAGCTTATTCGCTAAATTCATCGAAAACTACTCCAATCAAATCATATTCGTTACAGTCCGTAACTTTGGCGGTGATTAAATCGCCGCTCTCCAATTCTTTATCACACGAAACAAAGAAATATCCGTCCACATCCGGCGCATCCATGTATGTTCTTGCAACATACACGCCTTCATCGGGAAGCCTGCCTTCCACGAAGGCATCCAGTGTTTCACCGATTCGCGCGTTGGCAAGATCGTACGAAATCGCCTGCTGTAAGAGCATAATCTCGTCCCTTCTTGCTTCCTTTGTTTCTTCGTCAATCTGGTCCGGCATTTCCGCCGCCGGCGTTCCCTCTTCCTGTGAATAGGTAAAGACACCGAGCCGGTCGAATTCCATCTCGTCCACGAAATCGTATAAAATCCGGTAATCCTCTTCACTCTCTCCCGGGAATCCGACAATCAGTGTGGTGCGGATGGCAATATCGGGAATTCTGTCCCGAAGCTTTCCGATGATTTCGCGAAGTTCCGCATTGGAAGTTCTGCGTCCCATGCGTTTCAGGATCCGGTCGGATGCATGCTGAATCGGAATGTCGAGATAATTGCAGATTTTATCCTCTTCTGCGATTACATCGATTAATTCGTCCGTAATCTCTTCCGGATAACAGTAAAGGATACGGATCCACTTTAATCCGTCAATCGCGCAAAGCTTGTGCAAAAGTTCCGGTAATGCTTTGTGTCCGTAAAGATCCACGCCGTAAAGCGTGCTTTCCTGTGCAACGAGAATCAGTTCCTTTACACCGGATTCGGCAAGACGCTTTGCGTCTTCCAGCAAATCCTCCATCGGATAGGAACGGTACTTTCCGCGCATTGCGGGGATAGCACAATAGGTGCAGTGCTTGTCACACCCCTCGGCAATTTTTAAATATGCCGTGTGACCCGCGCCGGTTAACATGCGCTTCTGATATGCAGGAAGCGGACTGTCGATATCGGGAAGAAGAACAACATGATTTTTCTCAAGCGCCTCACGTGCTGCTTCCGCAATTCGGTCAATTGCCATGGTTCCGAGAATTGCATCAATCTGCGGAATCTCCTGCAAAAGTTCATCCGAATAGCGTTGCGCCAGACATCCGCATACCAAAAGCACCTTAAGACTGCCGTTTTCTTTTAAATCGGCCATCTCAAGAATTGCATTCACGCTCTCCTGCTTCGCATCATGAATGAAACTGCAGGTATTGATTACGGCAATTTCCGCCTCATTCTCGTCGTCCGTCAACTCGAATCCTTCTTTCGAAAGGATGCCAAGCATCATTTCGGAATCCACCAGATTCTTGTCGCATCCGAGAGAAACCAGATAGACTTTGTGTTTCATACCTTAATTATTCGTCGTCACCGACAACTTTGATTTTGGATTCCAAAACCTCGTCAACAGCGATGCTTAAAGGCTTTCTGTCGCCTGCCTTTACCAAAGGTTCCGCACCGTCGATAATCTGACGTGCTCTCTGGGAAGTCGCCATAACGATGGAATAACGGCTGTTAACGATGGGTGCCTCGCCGGGCTCTACCTCGCTGTTTACAACAGCCATCAAATCTGAATAAGAAGGATGTAACATCATAATAAAACTCCTTTCGAACGGCATTCGCGCCGTTCTTGTATATTAAACTATTATTACTGACTAAAATAATGTGCCGACAGGTCTTCAACCGACTCCAAGGTCTCTTCGAAGACTGCTCATCAGCTCTCCCGAGCGTTCCGGCTCCGACTTGGCCGCATCGATTAAGTTCACAGCGTCCTTAATGCATTCTTCCAGCTCGTCATTTACCAGGATAAAATCATAATCCGGAATGAACTCTACTTCTTCTTTGGCACGCGTTAATCGTCCCTGAATCTTTTCCTCGGTCTCGGTTCCGCGGCCTCTTAATCTTCTTTCGAGTTCCGCAACCGAAGGCGGTGTTACGAAAATCAGAATTGCTTCGGGGAACTTTGCCTTAATCTGAACGGCGCCCTGCACTTCGATTTCAAGAATGACATCCTTGCCCGCCGCCATCTGCTCTTCCACATAGGCACGCGGCGTTCCGTAATAATTTCCGACATAGCATGCATGTTCCAAAAGTCCGTCTTCGGCAATCGTCTTTTCGAATTCTTCCTTCGTTACGAAGAAATACTCTCTTCCGTTTACCTCGCCCTCTCTCGGCGCTCGCGTTGTCATCGAAATGCTTAACGCAAAACGGTCGTAATCGGAAATCAGCCGCTTTACCAGCGTTCCTTTTCCGGCTCCCGAGAATCCCGAAATAATGATTAATGCACCTTTTTTATCCATGTGCGGTACCTTTCGTTACTCAATATTCTGAATCTGCTCTCTGACCTTTTCGATCTCGGTCTTTAAATCGATTGCCACGTTTGCAATCTCAAGATCGGTGGTCTTCGAAAGCGTCGTGTTCGCTTCACGGTTCATTTCCTGTGCGATAAAATCAAGCTTTCTTCCGACTTCTCCGCCTGCATTCAGTGCATCCTTGGTTGCCTGAATATGGCTCTTTAAACGGACCAGTTCTTCATCCACGCAGGATTTGTCTGCAAAAATCGCAACTTCGGTAAGAATTCGGTTCTCATCCACCGTGCTGTCCGCCAGAAGTTCGTTTACCTTTGCGGTCAGTTTGTTGCGGTATTCTTCGATAATCTTGGGACTGCGCTCGGTGATAAAATCAACATTCACGAGCATTCCGTCCAATTTCGAAATCAGGTCTGCTTTCAGATTCTCGCCTTCCTTTGCACGGCTTTCCGCAAATGCGGTACCTGCTTTGCGTGCAGTCTCTTCGAGCACTTTCCAGATGGCTTCCTCATCGATTTCCGTATCGTCGGTATCAAATACTTCCGGATAACGGGACAGTGTGGAAACTCTGGTATCGTTCTCCAGACCGAAGTCTTCGGCAATCTGGTTTAAATACTCCATATATTTGGCAGCAACCGCCTTGTTGTAGCGGATGTTTACGCTGTCCTGCTCGAACTCCTCGTAGGATACGAACACATCCACCTTACCGCGCTTCATGTAATCCTTCAGGAGCGTACGTAAGGATGCTTCAAAGAAATTCAGACGTTTCGGCATTTTAACGGTAAGATCCAGATATCTGTGATTTACGGATTTGATTTCCACAACGCATTTGCAATGTTCGTCACTGTATTCGAATCTTCCGAAGCCGGTCATACTCTTAATCATTCTTGGTTTCCCCCTTTTGGGCATAAGCCCACACATAGTCCATAATATTATACCCATTTTCACTCTCTGTGTAAAGTAATTGTCGCAAAAACAAAGGGTCCGTACATTACGTACGAACCCTGTAATTTTTATTTATTTATTTATTTCTTTCTTAAACTGCTTAACGAAATATAAACCGTCGCTACGGTAAAAACATAAAGAGCAATAATTTAAATGCCAGCCAGCACAACATAAGTAAAAACAATCCGAGTTCCACACAGCCGAGAATAATGCCGACCTTGCCTCTTTTGTCCTGAGGTCTTGTCTTTACAGCCTTAATTCCGTGAATGATTGCGACAATGGCAAACGGAACGCCCCCGATAAACGTGGTGGTTAAAGCAATGCCAATCAGTCCGTAAATCAAAGCTCTTTTATTGCTGCTTCCTTCGTCAATCCGGAATTCTTCCGTGGTATATTCCGTTATT
This sequence comes from uncultured Lachnospiraceae bacterium, assembly GCA_902803015.1. Lineage (GTDB taxonomy): Bacteria > Bacillota > Clostridia > Lachnospirales > Lachnospiraceae > UBA3766. The sequence goes on from CADCOL010000192.1 coordinate 3,688, forward strand.
TCGCGATATTCTTCCTCTGTCAGATTACCGTAATTATCCATTTACCGATTCTCCTTAACGATGAACTTTTCTGTATGGCAAAACCGGCGTATTGAAAATCTCATGCAATTCATTCACCGTTTGTTCGGCATATTCCAGCTGAGGCTTTTTGGAATTTGAGAAAAACTTTGTCGGAATCTTCTTTAATGTGAGCGTTTCAGCATTCAGATACGGATGATCCAGTGCAAATACGAGGGAATTATGATACGTGTATCTCCATCCGCCGCTGTCGCTTTCGGAGGGAGTATCATACTCATAAATCATTTCATAGGCAATACCTTTAAGCTCACTGAACTTATGAACCAGTCCGCTTGTTCCGCCGGCTCTTCCGCTGTCGAATTCGCTTGCGGGCACAATACGGAAAAGTGAATTCTTTTCGTCAATTTCCAGGCATCCGTCGCAGGTAACTTTCGTAGGTGTAAAATCGGCATATTCTTCCTTATTCTTCTCTAAATACTCGAGACGTTCTTCCAGGTCTTTTGAAGAATAACGCATGGTTAAGCTTGACGGAGAAACGTAATGTGCAACGCCCTTGGCCTTAACAGTCAAAGGATCCTCGCCTCTTTTCGGGAACATGGAATTATAAGGTGATAAACAGTCGCTGCAAATCACGCCGTCCGATAATTTGTAAAGATGATAGAATGCTTCCTGTTTGTTTCTCTTGCAGTAAATACAATATTTCCATTTTGCATTGGCATCCTGCGCGATTCTTTCGTTCTTGTAATCATCTCCGAGGATTTTTTCACCCTCAATCATACCGATCTGAGAAGTCTTCATGTCACTGACTGTTCCGATGACACCGAATAGGCCGCCACAGAGAAGGTTCAAAGCAAAGAGTTTTACACTTCTTCTTCCCATGGATTCATAGAACTCATAAATATCTTTCACATCGGCTTCGCCGTTTTCAACGCTCTGCAGGAACTTTTTCGTCCTGAGGTAGAAAAGCAGGTTAACCACGAACATTGCCACCATCAAAACTCCGTATGCCACCAGACACAGCGGCAGACCGACTACAATTAGGAAAATAAGCACGCCTGTCCAGGTGCGAAGATTCTTCTTTAAAGATTCTTTCGCCGCTTCAATGTATTCGCTTTCCGACATTACGCTTTCTTCGGCGGATTCTTCGGTTGAAGCATTTTCTCCTTTCGCAGCGGTTTCTTCTGCAGCGGTTTCTTCTGCAGCGGGTTCTTCCGTTGCAGTTTCCTCCTCTTCGGGTTCTTCCTCAGCGGGTTCTTCCGTTGCTTCTTCCTCTGCAACGGTTTCTTCTGCCGCAGCTTCTTCTGCCGCAGCTTCCTCTGCAACAGCTTCCTCTACAGTAGCTTCCGCATCTGCTGTTTCTTCTTTCGTCGTGGTTTCTTCTTCCACAACACCTTCTTCTTTCACGGTGTTTTCTTCCATAACAAATTCCCCCTTTGTTAAAACACAAATTCCAACTAAAAATTGTATCAAATTCGACGTATCTTGTAAATAATCGTATTCTTACCGTCAAAAAAGTGAGGCGCATTATCAAAAACGTGCCCGAACCTGTATTGCCGCAAGCCGAAGCAGCCAACGAATTAAACTTCTTCAAATTCATACCTGTCCAGCCGGTTCTCGGCAACAAGCGAATAGTTCGTGTAGTACACGACGAAGCCTGCCGCAGCACCGTTCGGCCGCTTGATGTTTTTCTTGCGAAGATAGTCGATATCTCCCTTTTCCATGTCCTTGTTCTTTGAATAAGCAAGAGCAAGCGCACCTGCCAGTTCAAAAATCTCATCGGGCATATCCCACTCTTCGGCCTGGTTTGCAAACGGGCATTTTACAACGACATGCGCACCGGGAACGCCTTTTGCATGAAACCACCAGTCATTTCCCGTCGCAATTTCGAATGTAACTTCTTCATTCTGAAGATTATTGCGTCCGACATAAATCTCGTAACCGTCTTTGGTTCTGAAATGAAGCGGTTTCGCCTTCGGCATTTTGCCGCCCTTGCCGGATTTCGTTCCCCGTCCGTTTACGGCATACGCATTCCCGAGGCGCTTTACAAATCCCCGTTCCCACAGTTCTCTTTTAATCTGCGCCAGATCGTCTTCGGTCTTTGCGAGGGATATGTATGTCAGAATTCCTTCGAGGTACTCGATTTCCGCCTCGTTTTCTTTCATCTGTTCTTCCAATGCGCCTGCAGTTCGCTTCAGTTTGTTGTATTTATCAAAAAACCGCACCGCATTCTCGGAAACCGTTTTGTTCGGATCGAGTGTTATGATACGATTCCTGTTTTCGTAGTAATCAAAGACCTCCGCCTGCTTTACACCGTCTTCAATCTGATAGCCGTAAGCGTTCAGAAGCTCACCGTTAATACGGTATTTTTCGCGGTTTTCGGCATCCTGCATCTGCTTTTTCTGAAGGTCCGCCTTCTTGTAATCGCGCTCTAAAAGTGTCTGAATCTGATGGCGCAAATCCGCAGTCTTCGACCGCATGACATCGGCTTTGTTTTTGTCGGAGTAATAGGTAGAAAGCATCTCCGAAACCGTCCCGAAGCGGCGGACGGACTCGCAATTCTGCGTAATCTTTGCTACCGAAAATTCGCGAATGCGTCCATTTTCGTAGAGAATCTTCGGCTCAAATTTTGCAGCCTTCACATCTTCCATAAGCGCGAAGAATGCTTCAAAAAGCCTTTCTTTCTCTTCATCGTTTACATCCCTGTCGCCGTCGCAACCGACAGCATTGCAAAGCTCCATCGCAACAAACGGACTGATGCCCGTAAACGATGAATAAATCCTTTTATACGCGCTCTCCGGCTTCTTCATCGCCTCATAGAAGGCGTTCCTGAGTCTGTCTCCTATGAGCATCGGATCGTATTTACTCTCGGTCTCGGGGATAAAATAGTCACGCCCCGGCAATACTTCCCTGACCGAAGATACCAGTGCACTGATGTGTTTTAAGGAATCGAGAATGACATTTTTCTCATCAATCAGAATCAGGTTACTGTGTTTGCCCATGAGTTCAAAGACAAGCGTCCGCCTGCATAAATCGCCCATTTCGTCCAAATGTTCCACGGTAATATGAACGATTCGTTCCAGACCCGGCTGTGTAACGGAGAGAATTCTTCCACCCTGTAAATGTTTGCGAAGCACCATGCAAAAAGGAGGTGCCGTCATCGGCGAAGGCTTGTTTTCTTCCGTTAAGTAAAGAAACGGCATTCCTGCGGAGACATTAATAAAAAGACGGTGGGTTGCGTCCGTCGTCTTAATCTGCATCAGGATTTCTTCGCGTTCCGGCTGAGCGATTTTGACAATACGCCCGCCGCTAAGCGCACTATTCAGTTCGTGTGTAATTGCAGAAACGCAAATACCGTCAAATGGCATAAACACTCCTTTACGGCTGAGTCAAGCACCCTCAGAAGTCGCTGCGCGCCTTCTTTCGGGTGTTTGCTTCGCAAATGTGAGAAAGCCCAAAAAAACATCCTAGCATGCAAGCATGCAGGATGCTTTTTTTACCTTTCTCTCGCTTGACTCAGCCTATCAGCCAGTCATACATCTCCTGATACTTCGCTGCACTTACATGCCAGCTGAAGTCTGCCGCCATCGCGCGATCAATCATCTTATTCCACTCGCGCTTGCGGTCGTAGTAAATCTTCTCTGCGTAACGAATGCTTGCAAGCATCTCGTGTGCATTGTAGTTCACGAAACTGAAGCCCGTACCGGTGCTTTCGTATTCGTTGTAAGGTTCTACCGTATCCTTCAGACCGCCGGTTTCGCGAACGATGGGAATCGTTCCGTAACGAAGCGCCATGAGCTGCGAAAGTCCGCAGGGCTCGAATAAGGACGGCATTAAGAATGCATCGGATGCCGCATAAATCTTGTGGCTCAAAGCTTCGGAATAATAGATATTCGCGGAAACCTTGTTATTGTACTTCCAGTCGAAGTGGCGGAACATGTTCTCATACTGCTCGTCGCCGGTACCGAGAACCACAATCTGCACCGCATCCTGACAAAGCTCATCCATCATGTACGCGATTAAGTCGAAGCCCTTCTGGTCGGTCAGACGGGAAACGATACCAATCATCATAATCTTGTCGTTCTCTTCCAGACCAAGCTCTTTCTGAAGCGCACGTTTATTTTTAACCTTTTCCTTACGGAAGTTCTGCGGCGTGTACGGGAACTCGATGTTCTTATCCTTGGAAGGATCGTAATCCGCATAGTCGATACCGTTTACGATACCGCGAAGGTCATGCTCTCTTGCGCGAAGCAGGCCGTCTAAGCTCTCGCCGTAGAACGGAGTCATGATTTCCTTTGCATACGTTTCGGAAACCGTCGTGATTGCGTCTGCATAAACCAGACCGCCCTTTAACATGTTTGCATTCTTGTAATGCTCCAGTTTATCAGGTGTAAAATAGTAATCCGGAAGTCCGGAGATTTCTTTTACGGTCTTAACATCCCACTTGCCCTGGAATTTCAGGTTGTGGATGGTCATAATCGTCTTGATTCCGTGGAAGAATTCATTTCCCTGAAAACGTTCTTTTAAATATACAGGCAAAAGTCCGGTCTGCCAGTCATGGCAGTGAATGATGTCGGGACGGAACTCCAAAAGCGGCATTGCGGAAAGCGCAGCCTTGGAGAAGAAAATAAATTTCTCCATATCGTCCAGAACATTTCCGGAATACGGGCGAAATCCGCCGAACATGGACTCGTTGTCGATGAAGTAATATTTTACCCCGTCAACATCTGCCTCTAAAATACCTACATACTCGCTTCTCCAGTTAAAATCCATGTAGAAGGAAGTCTTGAAAACCATTTTATCCCGCCATTCCTGCGAAATGCAGGTGTACTTGGGAATCATGACTCGAACATCGAAATACTTCTTGTCCACGCATTTCGGCAGCGATCCGACAACGTCAGCCAGGCCGCCCGTCTTGATAAACGGAACACTTTCCGATGCAACAAACAGGATATTCTTCATATCTGCAACCCTCCGGTATATGTATTCTCGTAAAAATACCTTAAAACATTATACCAAAACAACTCCGTTTTGAATAGATATTTACAATTATTTCACGGTTCTTCACGGTAAAATCATAATTTTTTACATTTGTCTCGGAACCGGGTCGAGCTTCATCTTCGGTGCGGCCGAGAGCAGGTATTCCAGCACGTACTCCATATCCTTATGCTGCACACCGTAAAGTCCCTTATTCCCGTACAAATCCGTTATTTCCAGATAATCGAACTTTGTATTTTCGTTTAAGCCTTTTGACTCCCAGTACGCTTTGCCGATTGCATCGCCTGCAAGGGACGCAGCGGTCAT
>CADCOL010000193.1 GCA_902803015.1 uncultured Lachnospiraceae bacterium
AGACCTCGCAGAGCGCGGAATCCTCTTTGATGCTCCGAAAGCAGAGCATGATTATCCGCACTGCTGGAGATGCGATACTCCGCTTATTTACTATGCAAGAGAATCCTGGTATATCAAAATGACCGCCGTAAAGGATCAGATGATTGCCAACAACAATACGATTCACTGGATTCCCGAATCCATCGGTAAGGGACGTTTCGGTGACTGGCTTGAGAATCTTCAGGACTGGGCGATTTCGAGAAACCGTTACTGGGGAACTCCGCTCAATATTTGGGAGTGCGAGTGCGGAAAGCAGCTTTCCATCGGCTCCAGAGAAGAGCTTGCAACACTTTCCGGTAATCCGGAGAATGCAAAAGTAGAACTTCATCGTCCTTACATCGATGAGGTTGTGATTCCCTGTCCCGACTGCGGAAAGGAAATGCACCGCGTACCCGAAGTAATCGACTGCTGGTTCGACTCCGGTGCGATGCCGTTTGCACAGCATCATTATCCGTTTGAGAATAAGGACCTCTTCGAGAAGCAGTTTCCGGCACAGTTCATCTCCGAGGCTGTGGATCAGACCAGAGGATGGTTCTATTCCCTGCTTGCGGAATCCACGCTTCTCTTCAACAAGGCTCCGTACGAGAACGTTATCGTACTCGGCCACGTACAGGATGAAAACGGACAGAAAATGAGTAAATCAAAGGGCAATGCGGTGGATCCGTTCGAGGCTCTTGAAACTTACGGTGCAGATGCCATCCGCTGGTATTTCTACATCAACTCCGCACCCTGGCTTCCGAACCGTTTTCACGGCAAGGCGGTACAGGAAGGACAGCGTAAATTCATGGGTACCCTTTGGAATACCTATGCGTTCTTCGTGCTTTACGCAAACATTGACAATTTTGACGCAACCAAGTATGCGCTCGAATACGATAAACTGCCGGTTATGGACAAGTGGCTCTTATCCCGCCTGAATACGGTAGTAAAGGAAACCGACGACCATCTGAACAATTACCGCATTCCCGAGGCTGCAAGAGCATTGCAGGATTTCGTGGATGAGATGAGTAACTGGTATGTTCGCCGCGGTCGTGAGCGTTTCTGGGCAAAGGGCATGGAACAGGATAAAATCAATGCTTACATGACCCTCTATACCGCACTTGTAACCATCAGCAAGACGGCAGCGCCCATGATTCCGTTCATGGCGGAAGAAATCTATCGCAACCTTGTATGTTCCATCGACAAGAATGCTCCGGAAAGCGTTCATTTATGCGACTTCCCGGTATGCGATGCATCGATGATTGACAAGAAACTGGAAGAGAACATGGATGCGGTATTAAAGACCGTTGTTCTCGGACGTGCCTGCAGAAATGCGGCAAATATCAAGAACCGTCAGCCGATTGCAAAGATGTTCGTAAAAGCGGACTTTGCATTGGATGAATTTTACACGGAAATCATTGAGGATGAGTTAAACGTAAAGGCTGTGGAATACACCGAGGATGTAAGAGAGTTTACGAGCTACACCTTCAAGCCGCAGCTTAAGACGGTCGGACCGAAGTACGGCAAGTCTTTGGGCGGCATTCAGAAATATTTATCCGAAGTGGACGGAAATGAGGCAATGGATACGCTCAAAGCCAAGGGAAGCCTTGATTTTGACGTAAACGGCGCGGCAATCTCCTTAACCGAGGATGATTTGTTAATCGATATGGTAAAGAAGGAAGGCTTTGAATCTCTGGCAGACGGCGGCGTGACCGTGGTTCTTGACACACGTCTTACCGACGAGCTGATCGAGGAAGGCTTTGTATATGAGGTAATCAGCAAGATTCAGACCATGCGTAAGGATTCCGGATTCGAAGTAATGGATCACATTACCGTAAGCGTTTCCGAGAATGAAAAGATCGAGGGCATTATCCGTGCAAACGAAGCAGCCATTTCCGCAAAGGTTCTGGCAGACGAAGTGGTATACGGAAGTGCATCCGAGAACTCCAAGAAGTGGAACATCAATGGGGAAGATGTTGTAATCGGGGTTGTAAGAAAGTAAAAAACCGGGAGCGAGAGCACCCGGATTACGGAGGAAAGAAAGATGGCAACAGCAAAGAAACCGGCAACGAAGGCAGCAGCGAAACCTGCGGCGAAGAAAGAAACCGCAGCAAAGAAGGCGCCTGCAAAGGCAGCAGCGAAAGCGGCGGCACCTGCGAAGGCAGCGGAGAAAAAGCCTGCAACCGCAGCAAAGAAACCTGCGACCAAGGCGGCAACCAAGCCCGCGGCGAAGAAACCCGCAACGAAGGCAAAGAATTCTGCGCCTCAGATGGAATTCGATAAAGAACTGTTTAAAAGAAGCGTCCTTTACAATGTAAGAACGCTTTACAGAAAGACCATGGAGGAAGCAACCGATCAGCAGATTTTCCAGGCAGCTGGTTATGCCATCAAGGATCAGATTGTTGACCACTGGTTAAAGACTCAGGAAGCTTATGAAAAGCAGGATCCGAAGACCGTTTACTATCTGTCCATGGAATTCTTAATGGGCCGTGCGTTCGGTAACAGCTTAATCAACTTAACCGCATATAAGGATGCAAAGGAAGCACTCGAAGAACTCGGTGTGGACATTAACGTAATCGAGGATCAGGAACCCGATGCAGCTCTTGGTAACGGCGGCTTGGGAAGACTTGCGGCATGCTTCCTCGATTCCCTCGCAACTTTAGGTTACTCCGCATACGGCTGCGGTATTCGTTATCGTTACGGTATGTTTAAGCAGGAAATCAAAGACGGTTATCAGGTGGAAGTTCCCGATAACTGGCTTGCAGACGGCAACCCGTTCGAACTTCGTCGTCCGGAATACACCAAGGAGGTACGCTTCGGCGGATATGTAAGCTGCCGCACCGATGAATACGGCAGAAACAACTACTTCCAGGAAGGCTACCAGGCAGTTAAGGCAGTTCCTTACGATCTTCCGATTGTAGGATACGGCAACGGCATCGTAAACACCCTCCGTATTTGGGATGCACAGCCCGTGGACTGCTTCCGTCTTGATTCTTTCGACAAGGGTGATTATCAGAAAGCGGTTGAGCAGGAAAACCTTGCCCGCAACATCGTAGAGGTTCTTTATCCGAACGACAATCATATCGCAGGTAAGGAACTTCGTTTGAAACAGCAGTACTTCTTCGTTTCCGCATCCGTTCAGGAAGCAGTTGCGAAGTACATGAGAAATCATGACGATATCAAGAAACTTCACGAGAAAGTAACCTTCCAGTTAAATGATACCCACCCGACCGTAGCGGTTGCGGAACTCATGAGAATCCTCATGGACGAGTATTATCTTACCTGGGACGAAGCATGGGCAGTTACCACCAAGACCTGTGCATATACTAACCACACCATTATGTCCGAAGCTTTGGAAAAATGGCCGATTGACCTCTTCCAGAGATTACTTCCCCGTATCTATCAGATTGTGGAAGAAATCAACCGCAGATTTGAGGCGGAAATCCGCAGCAAATATCCCGGAAATGAAGAGAAAATCAAGAAGATGGCAATCCTCTATGACGGAAAGGTTAAAATGGCTCACCTTGCAATTGCAGCCGGCTATTCCGTAAACGGTGTTGCGAGACTTCATACCGAAATCCTTAAGAATCAGGAATTAAAGGACTTCTATGAAATGTATCCCTGGAAGTTCAACAATAAGACCAACGGTATTACCCAGAGAAGATTCCTTCTTCACGGCAACCCGCTTCTTGCGGACTGGGTAACCAAGAAAGTCGGCGACGGCTGGATTACCGATCTTCCGAAGATTGCTGCTTTGAAGGATTATGCAAAGGATGAAAAGGCACAGGAAGAGTTCATGAAGATTAAGTATCAGAACAAGCTCCGTCTTGCCGCTTACATCAAAGAGCACAACGGAATCGACGTGGATCCGAATTCCATCTTCGACGTGCAGGTTAAGAGATTACATGAGTACAAGCGTCAGCTTTTAAACATTCTTCATGTAATGTATCTGTACAACCAGCTCAAAGAGCACCCTACGATGGAATTTTATCCGAGAACCTTTATCTTCGGTGCAAAGGCAGCAGCAGGATACCGTAATGCAAAGCTTACAATCAAGTTAATCAACTCCGTTGCGGATAAAATCAATAACGACGTATTCATCAACGGAAAGATTAAGGTTGTGTTCATCGAGAACTATTGCGTATCCAACGCGGAAATCATTTTTGCCGCATCCGATGTTTCCGAGCAGATTTCCACCGCTTCCAAAGAGGCATCCGGTACCGGTAACATGAAGTTCATGTTAAACGGTGCGCTGACCTTGGGAACGATGGACGGTGCAAACGTGGAAATCGTGGAAGAAGTCGGAAAGAGCAATGCGTTTATTTTCGGTCTGTCCTCCGATGAAGTTATTAATTACGAGAACAACGGCGGATACGATCCGATGGAAATCTACAGAAACGATCCGGATATCCACATGGTTCTTAACCAGTTAATCAACGGAACCTACTCTCCGGACGATCCGGAAAGATTCCGTCACTTATACAACTCGCTTTTGAATACCGAGAGCACTTCCAAGGCAGATACCTACTTCATCTTAAAGGACTTCAAGTCCTATGCGGAAGCACAGAAGAAGGTGGAAAAAGCCTACAGAAACCGTTCCAAGTGGGCACAGAGCGCTATTCTTAACGTAGCATGCTCCGGCAAATTCACCTCCGACCGTACCATTCAGGAGTATGTGGACGATATCTGGCATTTGGACAAGGTAGTATTATAAGGAGTAAACCATGATTGAATTAAAAAATGGCGGTGCCTATCTCGTAAATGGTACCGAATGGATTGAGGACACCGCGGATGCGGCAGCGGCAATCGCTGCGAAGACCGGTAAAAGTGTTTCGAAAGAGGAAGCAAAGCAGGGTACGATTGCGTACGGCATTTTAAAGGCGCACAATACCTCCGACAACATGGAGAAACTTAAAATCCGCTTCGACAAGCTGACTTCCCACGACATTACTTTCGTCGGCATTATTCAGACCGCACGTGCATCAGGTCTGGAAAAATTCCCGATGCCCTATGTTCTGACCAACTGCCACAATTCCCTTTGTGCGGTAGGCGGAACGATTAATGAAGATGACCACATGTTTGGTCTGACCTGCGCAAAGAAGTACGGCGGAGTTTATGTACCCCCTCATCAGGCGGTTATTCACCAGTTCGCACGTGAAATGCTTGCAGGCGGCGGCAGAATGATCTTAGGTTCCGATTCTCATACACGTTACGGTGCACTTGGTACCATGGCAATGGGCGAGGGCGGACCGGAGCTTGTAAAACAGCTCTTAAACCAGACTTACGATATCAACATGCCCGGCGTGGTTGCGGTTTATTTAACCGGCAAGCCGGAGAAGGGCGTTGGTCCTCAGGACGTTGCACTTGCGATTATCGGCGCGGTATTCGGCAACGGATATGTGAAGAATAAGGTTATGGAATTTGTGGGACCGGGCGTTGAGAATTTAAGTCCCGATTTCCGTATCGGAATTGACGTTATGACGACGGAGACCACCTGTCTTTCCTCCATCTGGAAGACCGATGCGAAAGTGGAAGAGTTCTACGAAATCCACGGAAGAAAAGAAGATTACAAGGAACTGAATCCTGCAGACGTGGCATATTATGACGGTGTGATTTCCATTGATTTAAGCACCGTAAAGCCCATGATTGCAATGCCGTTCCATCCGAGCAACACCTACACCATCGAAGAACTGAATGCAAACCTTTACGACATCTTAAAGGATGTGGAGAAGAAGGCGGAAGTATCTTTAGACGGCGCTGTAGAGTACACGCTTCAGAACAAGGTACATGACGGAAAACTCCTGGTAGATCAGGGTATTATCGCAGGCTGCGCCGGCGGCGGATTCGAAAATATCTGCGCTGCAGCGGACATTTTAAAGGGTAAGTATATCGGCTCCGACGGATTTACTTTAAGCATTTATCCGGCATCCATGCCGATTTATATGGAATTAATCAAGAACGGCTGCGCGGCAACCCTAATGGAGACCGGTGCGGTATTAAAGACTGCATTCTGCGGTCCCTGCTTCGGTGCAGGCGATACCCCCGCAAACAATGCATTCTCCATCCGTCACTCCACGAGAAACTTCCCGAACCGCGAAGGCAGCAAGCTGCAGAGCGGACAGATTTCTTCCGTGGCTCTTATGGATGCAAGAAGTATTGCGGCAACGGCTGCCAATAAGGGCGTACTTACCGCGGCTACCGATTTTGACGGTAATTTCAATGATTATAAGTATTTCTTTGATGCGAATATTTACGCAAACCGTGTATTCGATTCTCACGGCGTGGCAGATCCGGATCAGGAGATTCAGTTCGGCCCGAACATCAAGGACTGGCCGAAGATGTCCGCTTTGCCTGAAAACCTTCTTCTGAAGGTTGTTTCCGAGATTCACGATCCGGTTACGACAACGGACGAACTCATTCCTTCCGGCGAGACTTCTTCCTATCGTTCCAATCCTTTGGGACTTGCGGAATTCGCGCTTTCCAGAAAGGATCCCGAGTACGTGGGACGTGCAAAGGCCGTACAGGTTGCACAGAAGGCTCTGGAAGCCGGAGAATGCGCAGGAAAGGCTGTTCCGGAAGTCGGCGAAGTTATGGGAGTTGTAAAGCAGACATTTGCGGATGTGGACCATAATAACCTGGGCGTGGGCTCCACGATTTTTGCCGTAAAACCCGGCGACGGCTC
>CADCOL010000194.1 GCA_902803015.1 uncultured Lachnospiraceae bacterium
CCATATTTGCGGAGAAGCACAGGTAGCAATTCTCTGTCTTCGTCCACGACCGTCCACGGAATCTGGAACACGGTTCCCATGCTCACTCTCGAGGAACGTCTGGTAAGAGGATTCACGGAATGATCCGTAAGCAGTACTCCGTCCATTCCAAGCGCTGCTGCGGAGCGGATAATTGCTCCTACATTTGTAGGATTAACAACATCATATAAAACCGCAACGCGATTCTTCCCTGCAAGGAACTCTTTCAAAGGCTGTAACGGTTTTCTTCTCATGACCGCCCACAACCCTCTTACTAGATTGTATCCGGTCAGTTTATTTAACACTTCCAGCGGTGCCGTATAAACCGGAATCGAGTTCAGAACTTCTTCCCCGTATAAGGACTTCACAAGCTCAAATACGGGCCCTCCTTCAATCTCCATGCGCTTGTCTTCGACAAGCACGGATTCAAGCCTGTATCCCGCCTCTAATGCACGCAGAACCACATTTGCGGTCTCTGCAATAAAGACACCTTCCTGTGGTTCGTAATAATGCAAAAGCTCCGCTTCCGAAGCGTGAGCGTATATATTCAGTTCTTCCGCATCCAGATTGGTTATATTTTTAATATTCATCAGTCCACGCACACATCCGCATACTGCAGACGGATAACCTTCTCCAAATCCTTCGGGTTTACTTCCACCTGAAAGCCTACTTTTCCGCCGGAGAAAAAGAATGTATCAAATTCCTTCGCCGTTTCATGCACGGTGGTTTGGAAAAACTTCTTCATCCCGATCGGTGAACATCCGCCGTGCACGTAACCGGTCAGCGGCAACAATTCTTTCTGCGGAATCATTTCGATGGATTTTTCCGAAACGACTTTGGCTGCCTTTTTCAAATCCAGCTCCCTCGCCACGGGAATGACAAAAACATAATATGCTCCGGTCTTTCCGCGCGTTACGAGCGTCTTAAAAACCTTGTCCGCGTTCTCTCCGAGAATTCCCGCAATCTCGGTTCCGGACATGGTTGCATCCGCCTCGTAGGTGTAACTTTTGTATGTGATTTTCTTCTGCGCGAGAACGCGCATGACATTTGTTTTCTCTTCGCTCGCCATATCTATTTAGCAGATTCCTTTTTCTTGGATTTCACATTTGCCAATATTATGTAAACCACAAATAATACCACCGCAACCGAAATACCAATCGGATAACCGATGGAAGCACTCTGCTTCAGTCCCTCCGGTGCCATGATAATATACGTCACGCTCACGGCACTCATAAACGATGCGGGAAGTGCCGTAATCAGGCTTACAATCCATTTATCCTTATGCTTTACCAGATACGACGTTGCCACCCAGAGTGAAATCATCGCAAGTGTCTGGTTGCTCCAGGAAAAATATCTCCAAAGCACGTTAAAATCAAGCTGTGTCAAAACCGCACCGACTGCAAGCAAGGGAATGGTGATTAACAGACGGTTCCCGATTTTTTTCTGATCGAGTTTGGTCCACTCCGCAAGAATCAGTCTCGCACTTCGAAATGCGGTATCGCCGGATGTAATCGGGCAAACCACAACACCGATGATTGCCAGAACACCGCCGACACTGCCGAGCATCTGCTTGCTGATTTCATAAACGGTTCCGGACTGTCCGAGATCTCCGATTGCCTGTGAAAGCATCTGTGTTCCGCCGTAAAAAGCAACGCCTGCAGCTGCCCATACCAATGCGATAACGGACTCGATAATCATGGCTCCGTAAAATACTTTGCGTCCTACTTTTTCGCTTGTGATGCATTTAGCCATCATCGGGGACTGTGTTGCGTGGAAACCGGAAATCGCACCGCATGCAACCGTAACAAACATAAACGGCCAGATTGGGAGATTGTCCGGATGAAGGTCCGCCAATACGATTTCGGGAATCTGATACTGCGGCAGGAACAGCATTGCGCCTGCAATACCGAGGGCCATCACAATCAGAATCACACCAAAAATCGGATACAGTTTTCCGATGACTTTATCAATCGGCAACAGGGTTGCCGCAATGTAATAAGCAAGAATTACGATAATCCAGAACGTGTTTCCGAGGAACGACGGTGTCAGCTTCGAAATCAGCGCAGCCGGGGATGTGACAAACACGGTTCCGCAAAGAAGAAGCAATATAACGGAAAACACACGCATGATGTATAATGCGGGTTTGCCGAGATAGATTCCCGATAGTTCCGCAATCGAAGATCCCTTGTGGCGTTCGGAAATCATACCGCTCATGTAATCATGTACGGCACCGCCAAGGATCGATCCGAATACAATCCACAAAAATACAACCGGTCCGAAGCATGCGCCCATCAGCGCGCCGAAAATCGGGCCCGTTCCGGCGATATTCAGTAACTGAATCAATACCGCCTTCCATGTTTTCATCGGCACACAGTCCACACCGTCATTAATCTCTATGGCAGGTGTCTTGCGGTCGTCCGGTCCGAAGACCTTTTCAACAAGTTTTCCGTAGGTTAAGAAACCTACCAGCAAAATAACCAATGCTACAAGAAATGAAATCATTCTTTACGCCTCCTA
>CADCOL010000195.1 GCA_902803015.1 uncultured Lachnospiraceae bacterium
AAGTCCTTAGAGGCGACGGGAAGGATGCCGAGCGAGAATTTTAAACTGATTCCGAGCTACCGGACCTTTGCGAACCTGGGCGGAATCGCCTTTGTAGTTGCCATGTTTTTTGCCTTCCGTTTGATTCGCGTAATTGCAAACAAGAGGGAGCTGGCGAAGATTGAGAAACAGCTCCGGCGCGAGGAAGAGGCCAGAAGAATCTTTGAGGCGGAACTTGAAGCGAAACGCAAGGCGTTCAGCGAAGAAGACCATAATCTGTACTAACTATATATGGTACATGTGGTAAATCATTTGCCAAATATGTTGTATATATGGTATACTTATAAATTAGTGAGTATAGAAATGTTTGGAAATACATAGTATTCCGAACGCCTCAGACAGACAGTATACACACACCGCTGTCTTCGGCTGCACAATGCCGTTTACTAGTATAATTCAGATTGCCCGTGACATAGCGCAGACAATCGAATGGAGGAAGAATTGGCTACGAACAGAAAGAAAAAAAGAAAGAAGCAAAGCACGGCCAAAGTGATTCTGACCTGGGTGCTGCGCGTTGTCATCGTTGTTGTGATTACGCTTGTCATCCTTCTCGGAACCATCGGCATCATGCTTCATAAAATGGTTTCAAACGAATCCACGAAACCTTTACTGATTACAACCCTGATGGAAAGCGGACAGTTAAAATTCGTCGCACACATGGTGGCTTCCGATGAAGAGATTCAGCAGGTTGTCGAGGCAAACGCGATGAAGAAAATGGAAGTCGAGCAGAACACCTCCTTAATTCAGGTGGCAACTTCCGAAACTCCCTCCGATGACGGAAATACGGAAGTATTCGACGAAAACGGAATCCGTCTCGAGGAGATTTCCGGTCGTTCCTTCTTTGCAAAGATGTTAATCATTAAGGATCCGTCCCAGGTTTGCGTCGGATCGACCTACCCGTGGGGCAAATACGGTAAGGAATTAAATGAGCTCGTGGCAGGCGCTGGCGGCGTCGCAGGCGTAAACGGCGGTTTGTACGTATCCACCGGTAATGCGGGCGGAACCCCGATGGGTGTTGTGGTTCAGGACGGTAAAATCACTTACAACAGTCCTTACGGTCTTGCAGGACTCTATGTCATCGGCATGAATAACGATAACATTCTGATTGTCGAAGATATTTCCGGTATGAGTGCAGCAGCATTTGAAACATATGTGGCGGAAAAAGGAATCCGTGATGCGGTAGCCTTCCAGGATGAAGCATCCGACTCCAACAACCACTTCGTACCTTTGATTATTAACGGCGAGCCCCGACAGCTCGGCGGTCAGGGCAGCGGTGCGAACCCGAGAACCGTAATCGGACAGCGTGCGGACGGTGCAATTTTACTCCTTGTAACCGACGGTCGCGGAACTTCCGGACACCTCGGTGCAACCGCATCCGACTTAATTGCGATTATGCAGGAATACGGCGCAGTCAATGCCGCAAACCTTGACGGCGGAAGTTCTTCCACCATGGTTTACAACGGCAACTGGGAAATGACTTCCGTAACCTTCTATTATCAGAACTCTTCCTGGAAGCTTCCTACCGCTTTCGTGGTAAGACCGAAAGGAGGGAACTAAGTCATGAGTGAGTACAGAAGACCCTCAGGCGGAAGCTCGAGGAGCGGCAGCAGATCTTCAAGCGGCAGACCCTCGGGAAGCAGACCTTCGGGCAGCAGAACATCAAGCGGCAGACCATCCGGCAGCAGACCTTCTTCGGGACGCAGCTCATCTTCAGGAAGAAGCTCGTCTTCGGGAAGAAGCGTATCTTCGGGAAGAAGCACATCGAAGAGAACTACGGATGTAAGACGTTCTTCCTCCGAAAGAAGTTACAGGGACGAGCGCAGGACATCAAGCGCAGGCAGAGGAAAGAAAAAGATCAGAATTCGTTCCAGATTCTATTATCTTTGCTTTGTGGCATTATATACGATTGTTCTGCTTGTCATCAGCGCGATTTTCTTGGGGTACGTAAGCCGTTCCTTAAAGAAGTACGAAAAATCCCAGTCATCCTTTGCGATTGAGAAATATGTGGAAGATTTTAAATCCAGTCTGGCAGCGGGCAATCTTCCGGAAGGCTTTGTTTCGGAAGGCTCCTCGCAGTTTGAGTCCGCGGATATCAAACTGCAGAATCTTATGGATGCCACAAACGGCAAAACCATAAGTTATGAAAAAGACGCGGCAAGTTACAATACCGAAGAGCCGGTATACGATTTGAACGCGGACGGAGAGACCTTTGCAAAGGTTACTTTCTCCGCAACCAATCCGCAGGT
>CADCOL010000196.1 GCA_902803015.1 uncultured Lachnospiraceae bacterium
CACCCGGTATTTCTTTCGAAGAACCGTTTTGGCTTCGATATCAAAATGACCGAGAATCTGCGAAATCATCTCCGCCATGGAATCACTCTGGCAGACAAACTCCAAATGATACCCTTTGGCAGGATCCGAAATGGACCCGCAACAGATATAACAGGCCCGGAGAAATGCTCTCATACAGCATTGGGTTTTCACCAATTGATGAGACACATGATCCGCATTTGCAAGTATTTTTCCGTTTCCATCAAGTAACTTGACAGCGGATAAAATATCCGTCACGGCCTCTTCCTGCGCAATTTCAATACGAAAAAGACGATCTGTTTTAAGCAGACCAACACTAATATTAAATGTTTTTTCTGCCAATGTAAAGCATTTTCTGGCAATGCTTTCCTGTTCACAGTTAAGAACAAGCCGAATCTGACCGTCATGTTCTTCCACCGTTCCATAGTGAAGGAACAAAACCGCGAATTCCGCGATTCGGCAATGGCGCGCTTTCGGAATTATTTTTGCCAGTTCTTCCCTGACTTCCCAAGAAAAAGTCATATCGTCCCCGCAACTATTTTAAATCCCTGTGTTCAAGTTTCAATCCAAACGAACCGGCATCCTTTAAATTACCGTACAATTCATTTGCCAGCGTTACACTTCTGTGATGTCCGCCGGTACATCCGATTCCGATAACAAGTTGGTTCTTTCCTTCTTTTACGTAATTCGGTATCAGAAACAGAATCATATCCGTAAGCTTTTGCAAAAATATTTTGCTTTCTTCAAAGCCCATCACATAATCGCGAACTTCTTTGTCGTTTCCGCTCTTCTCCTTCAGTTCATCGATGTAAAATGGGTTCGGAAGAAATCTCACATCAAATACCAGATCAACATCTGCCGGAAGTCCGTGTTTAAATCCGAAGGAAACAATATTCACCATAAGAGAATTGTAGTTTTCGTTTTTTACGAAAATATTCTCAAGTTCCTCCTTCAGTTCTCTGGTCAGAAGCCTGGATGTATCTATCACATAATCCGCCTCTGACTTGATTTGCTTAAGAATCTCCCTCTCTTTTTTGATTCCGTCAATAACACGACCGTCCGATGCAAGAGGATGCATTCTTCTGGATTCTTTGTAACGTTTTTGCAATGTTGCATCGGAAGAATCCATAAACAGAATCTCAAACGGGAAATTCTTTTTTCGAAGATCGTTAAGCGCTTCCTGCACCTCATCGAAGGATTGGTCCGCGCGCACATCGATTCCGAGAACGACTTTTGTAATCTCCCGGTTGGGTTCAAGGATGAGTTCCACAAATTTACTGATTAAAGGCACCGGCAGATTGTCCACACAGTAATAGCCTAAATCCTCAAGCATTTTCTGTGCGGTAAGCTTTCCTGCCCCGCTCATGCCCGTTACTATAACAAATCTCATACTATTCCCCCACAAATATCACTTCCGGTTCCAACAGAATCCCCGAATGCTCGTACACTCTCTTTCGAACCGTTTCAATCAGCGTAAGCACGTCTTCCGCCGTGGCAATCCCTTCATTTACGATAAACCCGTTGTGTTTGGGGCTGACAACGGCATCCCCGACACGCAGTCCGCTGAGTCCCGCTTCCGTAATCAGTTTCCCGGCAAAATTCCCTTCCGGTCTTTTGAAAGTACTGCCGGCACTCGGATACTCAAGCGGTTGTTTTTCTTTTCTCTTTTTTCCGAGCTCCATCATGGTGATGCGAATGCTCTTTTCATCTCCCGGCGAAAGCCGGAGTCCTGCCGCCAGAACAATGTAAGGTATTCTGACAAGGACGCTGCGTCTGTAGCCGAATTCCATCTCCTCTTTTGAAAGAGTTTTGATTTCCCCGTCCGGAGCAAGAACGCGTACCCATTCCACAATGTGGGACATTTCTCCGCCGTATGCGCCCGCATTCATGCGAATGGCGCCCCCGATGCTGCCCGGAATTCCGGCAGCAAATTCAAGTCCGGTAAATCCTTTTTGCAATGCGGCATTTGCCGCTGCCGCCAATGTGGCTCCCGCTTCGGCAATCATCAAATCTTCCCGAAAACTGATATCGCTCAGTCCTTCGGCAAAGGTTGCAACCACTCCGCGAATTCCCTTATCTCCAACCAGCAGATTGCTGCCTTTTCCAAGAAGGAAAAACGGGACATCTTCTTCATGGCAAAAATGCAAAACATCCTTCAGTTCTTCTATCGTATTTAAGCGTACAAAAACATCGGCATCCCCACCGATGCGAAAGGTGGTATGCTTGTTCATCGGTTCATCCACAACTACGGATGTCCCGTCCATCAGTTTCAGGAAGGATTCTTTCCAATCAGGACGCATGAATTCCCTTTCTTAATCTGTCCGGTTTTATCCGATAATCAATTTTGCCGCACCGTAGATGCCGGCATCGTTTCCAAGGGTCGCAAGACAGAATTTGGCATCCTTTGCTCCGTGGAAAACATATTTCTTGTAATTCTTTTCGATATAATCAAAGAGAACCTCTCCGGCTTTGCTGACACCGCCGCCGATGACAAACGCTTCCGGATTTACGACACATGCAACGGTAGCAAGTCCTTTTCCGAGATACATACCGAAAATCTCAGCCACTTCCGTTGCGAGACGGTCTCCGGCCTTTACCGCATCAAATACGGCCTTTGCGCTGACTTCGCCTTCTCTTAATACACTCGGCATATCATCCTGACCGAGTCTTTCGTTTGCAAGTCTGGTAATACCCGTTGCGGATGCATACTGTTCCAGACAGCCTTTGTTTCCGCATCCGCAGCTGATTAACTCATTGTCCTCCACATGAATGTGACCGATTTCTCCTCCGGCACCGGTAGCTCCCGCAACGAGCTTTCCTTCAATGATTACGCCACCGCCGACACCTGTTCCGAGTGTTACCGCAACGATACTGGAATAACCCTGTCCGCCGCCTTTCCACATTTCTCCGAGTGCCGCAACATTCGCATCGTTACCGGTTTTAACGGGAAGGCCGGTAAGCTCTCCCAGTTTCTCGCTGACGTTAAATACACCCCAGCCCAAGTTTGCCGCTTTGTAAATGGTTCCGTTGGAATCCACAGGACCGGGAACACCGATTCCGACACCGAGAATATCATCTTTCGAGATACTCTTTTCTTCCGCCTTCTTAAGAATGCTCTCTGCAATATCGGGAAGGATCATTTCTCCGCCGTTCTCTTTGCGGGTAATGATTTCCCATTTATCCAAAACATTTCCTTCTTTGTCGAAAAGACCGAGTTTAACGGTGGTTCCTCCCAAATCAACTGCAAATACATACTGTGCCATTATTCTTCCTCCGAATTATATTATTCTTCATCTTCCTCTTCGCGACGCTGCGCAAGGGAATTCTGTACACGCTTGTAAAGCTCCTGTGCGGCATTGTAACCCATCTTTTTCTGTCTGTGGTTTACTGCTGCCGTTTCGCATACGATTGCAAGGTTACGTCCGGGACGTACCGGAATATTGTGACATACTACCTTGTTTCCGAGATATTCCGTATACTGCTCTTCCAAACCAAGACGGTCATACTCCGTATCCTTGTTCCAATCTTCAAGTTTGATAACAAGGTCAATGTTCTGGGTTTCCTTTACGGACGATACACCGAACAGAGTCTTTACATCCACGATTCCGATGCCTCGAAGTTCGATAAAATGCTTCGTGGTATCCGGTGCGGTACCGATTAATGTATCCTCGCTGACCTTACGAATTTCCACAACATCGTCGGTTACAAGACGATGACCACGTTTAATCAGTTCAAGTGCTGCCTCGGATTTACCGATTCCGCTCTCACCCGTTATCAGCACGCCCTCACCGTATACATCGACCAAAACACCGTGAATGGAAATGCAGGGCGCCAGTTTTACATTCAGCCAGCGAATGGTTTCTGCCATAAATACGGAAGTTGTGTTCTTTGTCTTAAACAAAGGCACTCCGTTCTCCACCGCCTTTTTGCGGAACAGTTCATCCGGTTCCAAATCTCTGCAGAATACGATACAGGGAATCGGATAGCTTAACAGTTTGCTGTAAATCTCTTCCTTTCGCTCCGGTGAAAGAGATTCCATGTAACGGTATTCCACGAATCCGATAATCTGCAAACGGGTTGCTTCATAATTCTCAAAGAAGCCTGCCATCTGCAACGCGGGACGGTTAATATCCGGCTGTTTGATTTTAATCTTGTCAATGGGAATCTCCGGTGTCAAAGCTTCCAATTTCGCTTTTTCCACGATTCTCTGTAAACTGATACTTGGCATGTTTTCGCCCTCCCTTTATTGTTTTGATACCCCGTTACTGTCTGTTGTAATAATCGATTCCCGCACTGGGATTAAAATACGTGCGGATATATCCGTCCGATGAAACCACCACGAATTCGTTGGTTGCCTCAACATAATAAATATCATCGTTGTCTTCTTTTTCTTTCTTATGCAATGCATCGGGATTCACCACGACCGCATTGGCCGCGGCTAAATACTCCTCGGCACTTGCGAATCCCATTTCCTTGCCGTGCTTTTCATAGTGCTCGTCAAGATATTTTTTTTTTCGAAATGTGAGATTTCCCGTTTTCTTAGGTTCGGAAGAAGCCTCGCTTACTTCTTCTTTTTCCGGTGCCTGTGCCTGCTCGCTTACTTCCTCGCTCGCCGGCTCTTCCTTTGATTCTTCTATAATTTCCTCATACATCGACTCCACTTCGCTGTCGCGGTCCTTTGCATCGGAAACATATTCCTCATATTTCTTTTCCTGTTGAATCTGGTTATCGTAATGATCCAGTTCCGTTGTACATCCCGCCAAAAATGCTCCCAGCACAACAATGGCAGCGGACGCAGTTATTTTTTTCAGTCCGTTTCGAATACTCATCCCGGTTTCTCCTTTCCCGATAAACTGTATCAATCCTGTTTCTATTCGTTCAGAAACTGCTTCCGGTATTGAACGATTGCTTCATTCAGACAAAGACTGTTGGCTCCTCCGCGATATTCCGGATCTGCATTCTGTGTTTTATCATTCTCCCAATTACATACCGGGCAGATATTGTAATCTCCGTTCTTTTCAAAATATGCACTTTTACAGCAGGGGCATTTGTAATACACTCTGCCGTCCATCGTCGAATGGAATGCCGTCAATGCATTCTTCCTGCAGCTTTTTACATCTTCATACACACGTCTTACATTGGCATCAAAGAAATGGTCGATTACCTGACAATCCATATTAATGTCCACTTCCCGAAATGCATCGTCAAACGGGAATTCCCAATTGGATCTTCCCTGCGGAAAATGCAGAAATTCCATAAAATGAACATAATCCGGATTTACGGTTTCAATCATTTCCTTTATCCCGGAAAGAAGTTCATACTTCTTTTCGGCCGCTTTCTCGCTTTCTTCTCCGTAGGTGTTCAAATCATGAAGGCTGTAAGCAAGCGCCTCTCTTAATTTTAATTCAAGGATATTCATTTCCAGAATAAGATTATTCCCGGTTTCCCTGATAAAAGCCATATCCATTGTGCGATCCATACTTTTCTCCTAAACCTGTCCGTTCCTTTCTTCCCTGTGAAGGTATTCGTAGATTCCCTTTGCCACATTTTCGGGGATCTCCGGCAATGCCGCAATACTGCTTACATCTGCCGCCTTCAATTCATCGATGGATGAGAAAGCTTTCATTAATGCTCTTCTTCTTTTTTCTCCAATGCCGGGTATTTCATCCAGCACCGAGTGTACCTGTGCTTTGGTTCGAAGCGACCTGTGATATTCAATGGCAAAACGATGCGCTTCATCCTGCACCCTAGTTATTAGTTTAAACCCCTCGGAGCGGGTGTCAATCGGCAATTCCACATTTTGATAATAAATTCCTCTGGTTCGGTGATTATCATCCTTCACCATTCCGCAAACCGGAACCTGAATTCCAAGACTCTCAAGGACTTCCTCGGCAATGTTAACCTGTCCTCTTCCGCCGTCCATCAGTAACAGGTCCGGAAACTTCACAAAGCTTTCCCCGTCCGTTTCCTGTTCGGAGCGCAGCTTCAATCCGTGCTCAAACCGTCTGGTCAGTGCTTCCTTCATGCAGGCATAATCGTCCGGCCCCGTCACGGTCTTCATTCGGAATTTGCGGTAATCGCTTTTTTTTGGCTTTCCTTTTTCAAAGACTACCATACTGGCAACATTCGCAAATCCCGATGTATTGGAAATATCAAATGCCTCCATACGTTCAATGCTCGGAATGCCGAGAAGCTTCTCAATCTCATGAACCGCACCAAGCGTTTTTGCTTCCTCACGTTTGATTTTCTCGGCATCCATGGAAAGCACGAGGGCCGCATTCTTTCCGGCAAGCTCCAGAAGTTTTTCCTTTCGTCCCTTTTGCGCTACCTTTATCTGCACTTTTCTGCCTTTTCGTTTCGACAGCCATTCTTCTATCAACTCGTGATCGGCAATTTCTTCGGAAACATATATTTCCGACGGAACATACGGTGTCCCCGCATAAAATTGTTTAAGGAACGAGGACAAAACATCTCCTTTTTCGTCTTCGGCACAATCGGGGAAAAGGAAATGCTCCCTTCCGATTAATTTTCCGGTTCTGACAAAGAATACCTGAATCGCAATATCTTTTTCTCCGGATGCTATGCCGATATAATCCTTGTCTTCTCCCTCGTAATCGGTGATTTTCTGTTTCTGCGCCACACTCTTGACACTGTAGTATAATTCCCGGATTTCCGCAGCCTCTTCAAACGCCAGACGTTCGCTCGCTTCCTGCATCCTCGCCTCAAGACTTTTTAAAATCTCCCCATAGTTTCCGTTTAAGAAATCCAACGCCTTCTCTACATTTGCGCGGTACTCCTCTTTGGATACCGTTCCTGTACAGGGCGCCATACACTGCTTCATATGGTAGTTCAGACACGGTCTTTTCGAAATGTCCGTTTCCCCTTCTTTGATGACGCGATTGCATGTCCGGATCTGATAAAGTTTATTCATCAGATCAATGGTTTCCTTTACGGCAAAAGCCGAAGTGTACGGTCCGAAATAACGGCTTTTATCCTTCTTCATCTGCCTGGAGAACAGAATTCTGGGATAGTCTTCCGCCACGGTCACTTTGATGTATGGGTAAGTTTTATCGTCTTTTAAAAGCGTATTGTACTTCGGTGAATGTTCTTTGATCAGGTTGTTCTCCAGAACCAGTGCTTCCAGTTCGGAATCGGTAATAATGTATTCAAAATGATCAATCAGGGAAATCATTTTATTGATTTTCGCAGTGTGATATACCCCTGCGCGAAAATAAGACCGCACTCTGTTTTTCAAGTTTACGGCCTTACCGACATAAATGATGGTATCATACGCATCATGCATAATGTAGACCCCGGGATTGCCCGGGAGTTTTTTCAGTTCTTCCTCGATATTAAAATCGCTCACGAAACTTTATTCTACCTCGTCGTTCTTCCCTTCTGCCCGTTTATTCAAAACATCCTGAAATTCATCATCGGAATCGTCCAAAGAGGCTTCTTCTGCAGGAGCGGGATTTTCCTTCTCCGCTTCCTCTTTTGCGATTTCTTCATCCACGATTTCATTCAACTCGTCCAATTCGGATTTGCTGATTCCGTAATAAGTTTCTTCCTCCGGCTTGGTAAAATACGATTCCTCATCCTCCTCTGAAGGAGCGGGAATCTTGACGGATTCCGGTTTCTCGGAAGATGTATCGTCGGAAGCAGGTGCAGTTTCCTGCGTTGATTCCTCTTTTACCGGCAGATTTGTCGTTGCCGCATTCCTGCCAAACTGCAATGCATTATCCTTCGGAGGCGGAACGGGGATTCCTTTCTCCCTGCAGTATATTTCCATAAATTCGTGACCGGTAATGGTTTCTTTCTCAATCAGATGTGCGGCGATTTTATCAAGAATGTCACGGTTTTTCTTCAGCATCTTGTATGCTTCTTTATAGCACTCTTTAATCATCGCCATGACTTCTTTGTCCACTTCGGCGGTGGTCTTATCCGCACAATTCATAACGGTTCTGCCGTCCAGATATCTGCTTTCCACAGACTCAAACTGTACATGACCGAACTTCTCGCTCATACCGTACAGTGCAATCATGGCACGTGCAATATTGGTTGCACGTTCTATATCATTGGCGGCACCTGTTGTAATGGTACCGAATACGAGCTCTTCCGCGGCACGTCCGCCCAAAAGGCCAACAATCTCATCATGGAGTTCTTCTTTGGAATCGAGATATTTTTCTTCTTCGGGAACCTGCATGACATATCCGAGTGCTCCCATGGTACGCGGCACAATGGTAATCTTCTGAACCGGCTCGGAGTTCTTTTGTAATGCGGAAATCATGGCATGACCGACTTCGTGGTAGGAAACTATTTTACGTTCCTGCTCCGTAAGAATCCTGTCTTTCTTTTCCTTGCCGACAAGCACGATTTCAACGGCATTCAACAAGTCTTTCTGACCGACGAATGCACGGCCTTCTTTTACAGCGGTAATAGCTGCTTCATTCACCATATTGGCCAGATCGGAACCGGTTGCGCCGCTGGTTGCCAATGCAACTTCCTCAAAATTAACGGTCTCATCGAGCTTAACATTCTGCGCATGGACTTTAAGAATTGCAACACGTCCCTTTAAATCCGGTTTTTCCACTACAACACGACGGTCAAAACGACCGGGGCGGAGAAGTGCCTTGTCAAGGATTTCCGGACGGTTGGTAGCAGCCAGAATAATAATCCCCTTGTTTCCGTCAAATCCGTCCATTTCGGAAAGCAACTGGTTTAAGGTCTGCTCGCGTTCTTCGTTTCCGCCGCCGTATTTGGAATCACGGCTGCGGCCAATCGCATCGATTTCATCGATGAATACGATACAGGGAGCATTCTTTTCCGCTTCTTTAAAAAGATCTCGAACACGGGATGCTCCGACACCGACATAAAGTTCCACAAAATCGGAACCGGTAAGGGAAAAGAAGGGAACATTTGCCTCTCCCGCGCAGGCCTTTGCAAGCATGGTTTTACCGGTACCGGGAGGTCCCACGAGCAAAACACCTTTCGGAAGGCGTGCACCGATTTTCACATATCGATCGGGATTATGAAGAAAGTCTACAACTTCCTTTAGCGAATCAATCGCCTCATCAACACCCTTTACATCTTCGAACTTAACACCCGTGGATTTCTGGACATAAACCTTCGCATTGGATTTGCCGACACTCATAAATCCACCGAATCCGTCACTCTTGGACATTCTTCGGAAAAGAGCGATACCGAAAATGAGAAAGAGGACCGTCGGTAAAACATATGCAAACAGAATGTACCAAATCTGTGAAGAGTTACTTGGAATCTCACCCTTAACTTCAATTCCCGCTTCCAAAAGTCTGGCGGTTAATACCCCGTCCTCTTCGGTTTTACCCGTATAATAGTATTTCTGCGTATTTCCGCTTAACAGCCAGTTTTTAACCGCATTTGCTTTTGTTCCGACGGGATAAATGGTGATTTTTGTTTCTTCGATGACAACGGATTCAACCTTCTCTTCTTCAATCATGGTAAGAAATTCATTATAGGTAATTTCCGTTGCGTCCGTCGTATTAAACAGTCTGAAAATCCACGTAAATACAAAGAAGCAGATCATAAGAAAGAATACGATAAAAAGTATTCCTCCTCCGCCTCCCTGACGCTTGTTGTTTTTGTTGTTATTATTTTGATTCTCCATTAATTCACTCTTTCATTAAAAAATAAACCCATACCTTAATATTATAAGTTCCGGAACCGAATAATTCAACTAAAAAACCCGTAGTTACAAGAACTACGGGTAGAGGCGCCAACCAGATTTGAACTGGTGATAACGGTGTTGCAGACCGGTGCCTTACCACTTGGCTATGGCGCCATGACTTTATTATATTATCACAACTCTTTAAAAATATAAAGGGTTTTATGACTCCGACGAGAATCGAACTCGTGTTACCGCCGTGAAAGGGCGATGTCTTAACCGCTTGACCACGGAGCCTTATCTTTTAAAATCTCTCAGATTCTAAAAAACTCCCCGAGTAGGGCTCGAACCTACAACCCTTCGGTTAACAGCCGAATGCTCTACCATTGAGCTATCGAGGAATATGCGCGTTTCAACGAGCAGAAGATTTCGAGAAATTGTTTTGAGCTTGCTTGCAAGTGCTCAA
>CADCOL010000197.1 GCA_902803015.1 uncultured Lachnospiraceae bacterium
CTGGCTGAAAAAAAGGCAAACATTGATGAGAAATCTCCGATAGGAAAAGAAAACGGTGACGTTTTCAAGCACTTTGCCGATGCTGTATCCGAGAAGACAAAAGAAGATGCGCAAATGCTTAAGCGGCAGGAACAAAAGCTGGATGAGAAGATGGACATGGTTTTAAATAAGGCCATAAATGAAGGCGTCGACCGCGATGACTTTATTACGGCATTTATTATTATAGACCAGATGCAGATTTTGAAAGAGAATCTCAGAAACCCGGACTTATTAGCGAAATACAGTGTGGAAGAGATATGCAAAGACTGTAATAAAACGATTCCGAAACTTCAGAATATCTGCGAAAATATTTATTCGGATCCGAAAAAAAATGCGATCTACAAGTATATGGCAGATAATGTTTCGAAAGATGAAATCGAGAACTGCAAAAAAGCTTCGGACTGGCTTAAAATTAAAGATTTAAAAATTGCGGAAATCAGGGAGAAGAAGCTGTACGAAAAGAGAATGGCACCGGTTGCCGGAGAGAAAAAGGCCGGAGATGAGCATTACAAGACGTTCGACAATCCCAATTTAAAGAAGGGACCGGCAGCACACAAACCTGCTCCCAAGGGATTTCAGATGTAAAGAAAGAAATAACATGCAGTCAGTAAACGGAGGACTTTGTTATGGATGGAAAGAACGGACTGAACCTCGAAGATTTTAACTTCGATGCCGAAGAACTGAATAAGGATATGGAAGTTGAGTATTCGGATGTGCCGGACATATTCGCAATGAATTTCAATGCGGAACCGGAAGGGGAGCAGGGCAACGAGAATGATTTATTGAATCAGATGGATGCTCCGGAACCGGAGGATAACTTCGACAAGCTTTCTCCCGCGGGAAGAACGCTTTTCATTATCCGCAAATATGCGGAATCGGGGGATGAGCATAAGGCGCTTTTTAAGCAGGCACAGGTCATTACCTCTTTGTATGCAAAGGCAAACAAAGAAGGTGCGACGAAGGAAGACAAGCAGGAGTTTGCTGTTGCTGCCCTGGAATTCCATAACAATTTTGCTGCTTACCTTTCGGACATAAAGAGAAAGAATCCGGAGAGGTTTAATACGAATGCCAACATTGCGAATCTTTGCGTGGCATTCAATATCCATTCCAATCTCTGCGCCCGTGCGGTGGAAGCCGTCGGGGGCGACGTTTTGGGAATGTATATTGATAAAACCTTCGCCGCAACAATTGCAGCGGGTTCCGGTACAGACGGGGCTTTCTCCAAAACCCGTTTTGAAGACGGACTTGCAAAGACTCTGTATTTGGCCAAATTAAAGGCAGAGTATGACCGTGTTCACGGAACGGAGGAAGAGAAAAAGGCATGGCGTTCGGAGATTTTATCCGAAATGATGTCCGACCGTTTTGACGAAAACCTTAAGGCATTTAAGGAAAGTGAGATTTATAAGCGTGCCGTTGCGAAGTATCAGGGATTCGGTGCTTTGCCTGATCCTGACTTAACGGAAACGGAACTGAAGGCGCATATCGATGAAACGCTTTCCGAAATCGCAGAGGATAAATATCACGAGGTTTATCATTACATCGGTTACGGTGTTCAGAACGAGCAGGAAAAGCAGGCGGTTTTGAAGGCGGTTTCCGAGATTGAAGACCTGCGCGCAATGGGTGAACGTGTCGGAGAGAAACTGGCCGATCTGCCGGGAATGAAAGCATACGGCAAGGATCCGTTCTTTGATACGATGCATTTAATGAAGCGTACGAAGGTTTACGGTGAGCAGAAGAATCTTGCCGGAGAACTGAATTATAAAAAGATTAAAGAGGCCGAGACCGAACAGAGAATCCTCGATTGCCAGGAAAAGAAAGAAGAAGAGTATATCGAGAAATTCAACAAGAAGTGGGCGAAGCTTGCCATTAAGAATGTTAATCTTCTTAAGGCTGTAAAACAATATGTTGATTACGAGAAAGAGATAGAGAAAACCAAAGAGGAGTATAAGAATTTTGTCGAAAAAAATGCGCGAACCAAGGAAAATCCCGGGGAAATAAAAGAGAAATCAGAGCAGCTTGAGGCAAAACTTAATTCCCAGCTCGTGTTCCGTAATAAGCTTATGAGTGAGGCGATTGAAAAGTTCGGGGAGAAAAAAGTCTACGCTACGGAAAAAGCGTATAAAGAATCGGAAAAAGCATATAATGAGTATCTGGATGATTTAAGTAAACTCGACGAAGGAAGGAAGGCAGCACGCGAAAAAGGAAAGCAGATTATACTCGAAAACGTCAGACAATCGGAAGAATATGCCAAGGACAGACCGAAATGGATTCAGCTAACCGGTAAGAACTACCAAAAAGCAATAAAAGAGAATGATCTGGAACTGCTTCAGAAAGTTAAGGATGACAGAAAGATATACGAGGATGATTATAAGCAGCGAAATCCCGAACTGTACACCAATGTAAACGTAACGGGTGAGGGCGAGGCGGTTTATATCTCCCGTCCTTCCGAGGATGCAAAGAAGGCAATGGAGTCTGCTTACCTTGCCTATAAGAACCAATATCCGCTTGGTGAAAAGGAACAGAAAGAACAGGATGACAAGGTTAAGAACAGCATTGATGATTACGACGAGAAGGAGAAACTGTATACCGCAAAAAGACCGATTGTAAAACCGGATCGCAGCACACAGACGATTCTTCAGTTTCAGCCGGTAATCGAGCCGGATCTCGGACCAATCGATTATAAGAGCATTCCCCTGGGAGATGTGAAACTCATTAACGAGCAAATCGATGCGCTTGAGGAAGAACTTCAGCCCGTTCCGGCACCGAATATGGGTTCTTTATTGGCGTACGAATACAACGAAGATCAGGTGAAGAACTTATTCAATCACGCAATCGGTCCCGTGGAGCAGTATGCGGACGTATGGTTCGGAACCAAGGAATACACCGACATTAAGGAAGAGTTGCGTCTTGTAACGGACGGCATCAACAACGGAACGATGGATGCCGAAACGGCCGTGCATAAATGCAGAAAACTCCTGATGGCAATGGATCAGTACATTGACAGAAAGAGGGATGAAAGGGATGGAAAAAGCAGGGAAAAGACGAATTCCATGCTTCGCCGGTCGGCGATGGAGAACGCCAGACTGTCCGTTCAGGCAGCAATGTACACGCTTGAAAAGAAAGCGGGGATTCAGGGTCAGGATCATACCATCGAGGATATGATCAATGTTCTGGAACTTGCCAAGAAGGTTACGAAATCGGATCAGACCGTTATCAATAATATGATTGAGGACTTGCGCAACGAAAACACTTTGGATGCTTTGGAAAAGGCCGAAAAGAAAATGTTTAACTATATCCGTCAGAATATCGGAAAACACAGGAATCCGAGAACCGGGTATTGTTTCCGGATGCGTGAGAATGAGCCGGGCGGAAAACCGCGTGTTCCGGACTCCGGAAACGGAATTCTTTTCAAGGCGGTACTGCATGCTTACGAAAAATGTGCCAACGCACATTTGAGATATGTAAAAGAAAACCATCCGGAAAAACTCCCGTTCCTTCGAATTATGGAGAATAATCTTCCGAATCCGCCGGAGCAGTCGTTCGGAATGAATGCATACAAGCAATTCGGTGTAAATGTTCGTCTGAACAATTATCCGTCGGAGTATAAACTTCGTCTTCCGGCAAGTGTAGCGGAATACAAAGCGCAGTTTACGACGATTTACAAAACGGCACTGAATGACTCTTTTGAGAATCATTTGAACGACAAGCTTTTTAAGGAAGACTATAATGCGGAGGTTCCGGTAAGTCCGGATACAAAGA
>CADCOL010000198.1 GCA_902803015.1 uncultured Lachnospiraceae bacterium
GTAAAATCCCACAAATCCAGAAGCGGTGCAACCGTAATGTCAACGGCGCCGTTCGAAAGCGTTGAAAATGCGTTGGCTTCGATGATTAAATCTGCGGTGATGTAGGATACCGTAACGGGTTCGCCGTGTGAGTGATTGATATTCCAGACATCGCTGCCTTCGAGATGACGATTGAAAAGGTAGTCATACTCGGCGCAGTATTTTTCAATATCCTCGAAATATACTTTGTCTTTTTCATCGTAGAACGTAACGGTCACGAAGGTATCAAAGAAATAGAACACTTTCGAATACGTTCCGTCATTCGCCGTCTGGTTGCCGGTATTTACGCAGGAAGCAAATAAAAAAGTCTGCATAAGAAGCAGAATACATAAAAGTAAAGATTTAATTCTGTAATGGTGTAAATTTTGCATATTTTTTAACTCTTAATTTCCGAAATAATTGTTGATAATCTTTGCCGAAGACATTGTATCACATATTGAAATAAATGTGTTTTTTATGTTAAAATATTGCAGATAAAAATTCCGTTTGGAGGATGCAATGGATATTATTTACAGAAGTACCAGAAAGAGCACCGGAGGCTTAAAGGCGAGCGAAGCGATTGTACAGGGAATCAGCACGGACGGAGGTTTGTTCGTACCCGACCGTTTTCCGAAGCTTGAAACCTCAATAAAAGACCTCTCAAAGATGGATTATAAAGGCGTGGCTTACGAAGTGATGAAGCTGTTCCTGACGGATTTTACCGAGGAAGAGCTGAAGTACTGCATCGAACATGCCTATGACGATAAATTCGATACCGGGGAAATCGCACCCTTATCTTATGTGGACAATGCGTATTACTTGGAGTTGTTTCACGGAAAGACCATCGCATTTAAGGACATGGCATTATCGATTCTGCCGTATCTTATGACGACTGCTGCAAAGAAGAATCAGATTAAGGAAAAAATCGTAATCCTGACCGCTACAAGCGGCGATACCGGAAAGGCAGCGCTTGCCGGATTTGCGGATGTTGAGGGATGCGGAATCGTAGTATTTTATCCGAAGGGCGGTGTCAGCCGCGTGCAGGAACGTCAGATGGTAACACAGAAAGGCGCTAACGTTAAGGTGGTCGGAATCACCGGAAACTTTGACGATGCGCAGACCGGTGTAAAACAGATTTTTGCGGACCGCGAGCTTGAGGCGCAGATGAAAGAGCGCGGATACCGTTTTTCCAGTGCGAATTCGATTAACATCGGCCGCCTGATTCCGCAGGTTGCATACTATGTATTTGCATATACCAGACTTGTTAAAGAAGGCAGAATTGCCGAAGGGGAGAAGATTAACTTTACGGTTCCGACCGGTAATTTCGGGAACATTCTTGCAGGTTATTATGCAAAACAGATTGGTATTCCCGTCGGAAAACTGATTTGTGCATCGAACGAGAACAAAGTACTTTTCGATTTCTTTGAAACCGGAATTTATGACAGAAACCGGGAATTTATTCTGACATCTTCCCCGTCCATGGACATTCTGATTTCAAGTAATCTGGAACGTCTGATTTATGAAATCGCGGGAGAGGATGCGGATGCATGCGCAGAGCTTATGAAGAGTCTTTCCGAAAACGGAAAGTATGAAATCACGCCTGCCATGAAGGAAAAATGCAGGGATTTCATCGGCGGATATGCATCCGAGGAAGAATGCGCAAAACGGATTCATGAGGTCTATGCAAATACCGGATACGTCATGGATACGCATACGGCGGTTGCCAGTACGGTTTACAAACAGTATGTGGAAAAGACCAAAGATGTGACTCCCACGGTCATTGTTTCGACCGCTTCGCCGTTTAAGTTTACGAGAAGTGTTATGGAAGCGCTTGAAGAAAAGAAAGAAGATGCGGATGATTTTGAACTGATTGACCGTTTAAGTGCAATGACCGGAATGACCGTACCGAATGCGGTGGAAGAAATCCGGAATGCAGAAGTTCTTCACGACACTGTCTGTGACAAGGAGCAGATGAAGGACGAAGTTATCAAATTCCTGAAGTAGGAGTCCGGTATGGAAAAACAGAAACATATTCTCATCGTTGACGATGTTACGACCAATTTAAAAATGGCTGCTGACGTTTTGCAGGACGATTACAAACTCTCCATGGCAAAGTCCGGCATGCAGGCGCTTGAATTCTTAAAGAAGGCACATCCCGATTTGATCCTTCTCGATATTCGCATGCCTCAGATGGACGGTTACGAGACCCTCGAAGCGATTAAATCCAATCCGGAAACGGCTTCGATTCCCGTTGTATTCCTGACCGTGGACAACCAGCGTAAGTCCGAAATCAAAGGACTTAAAATGGGCGCCATGGATTTTATCACCAAGCCGTTCGAACCCGAAGTCATGAAGGGCAGAATCGAAAAAATTCTGAAAATCGAAGGATTGCGCCGTGATTTATCCATTTCCGCAAGAAAGGATCCGTTAACCAATCTCTGGAACCGCAAATATCTCGAAGAGGATGTTACCAGATATCTTGAGGGCATGTCCTCCGACGGCGTTTTCGTAATGCTCGATATCGATAATTTTAAAAAGATCAACGACTCCTTCGGTCATATTGCCGGAGATTCGCTTCTTACCACATTTGCGAGAATTCTGCAAAACCGTATCGGGCCGAGAGATTTGTGTGCGCGCATCGGTGGCGATGAATTCGTCGTATTCTTAAAGGGTGATTATTCCGCGGAAGAAATCAAGGAATACTGCCAGGAACTTTTGGAAATTGCGGCGGATGAGTTGAAAGATGCATTGGATAACAAGACCAATGTATCCGTTTCCATCGGTGTTTCGACCGCTCCGTTTGACGGAAGCGATTTTGATACGCTCTTTTCCAAAGCGGACAAGGCTTTGTATTTTGTAAAGCAGAACGGAAAGAATTCGTTCCACTTATTCCGTGAGCGCGGAAACGTTATGAAGGAAAATCCGGACGCAATCGACATCAAGGCGGATATGGAACGTCTTGAGCGAATGATTTCCGAACGCAATACCGAAGAAGGTGCCTTCAAGGTGGAATACGAAGGCTTTAAACATATTTATCAGTTTGTATCCAGATCCGTCGGAAGAACGGACCAGTCCGTTTACATGCTGCTTCTTACCATTAATCACGGCGAGTTTATGAAGCTTTCCAACGATGCGCTTCGCGGTTGTATGGAAGAACTTGAACGTGCCATTGTGGTAACCATCCGTCAGGGTGATGTTACGACAAGATATTCATCCTTCCAGTATGTCGTAATGCTTCTTTGCAATGATTACGAATCCGCCAAGGCTGTTGCGGAGCGCATTACCAATACCTGGACCGAGATTAACGAAGTAGGAGGCGTGTACTTAAATTACGTGCTGAAATGTGTTGACGGAAAGGATCTTTCTCATTCATGATTTCAAAACTTCAGACCCAACACGATTTAACCGATGATGAGTTCTTACAACTTCTCACAACGGATTACTATGACGATGAGCTGCATGCCGCAGCGGATGCAGTCAGAAGAAGCGTTTACGGGGATGAAGTTTTTTTACGCGGTTTAATCGAATTTACGAATTACTGCAAAAATAACTGCAATTACTGCGGAATCCGATGCGGAAACGTAAATGTCGAGCGCTACCGCCTGACGAAAGAAGAGATTATGGAGTGCTGCGAAATCGGATATGAGATAGGATATCGCACATTCGTCTTGCAGGGCGGGGAAGATCCGTATTTTACGGATGAATTAATCTGTGAAATCGTAAATGAAATAAAGGTGGCGCACCCCGGGGTTGCCGTAACTTTATCGATTGGGGAAAAAGAGAAAGAATCCTATCGAAAATTTAAAGATGCGGGAGCGGACCGTTATCTTTTGCGTCATGAAACCGCGACGGAAGAACATTACAGATTCCTGCACCCGGAATCGCTTTCGCTTGCGCACAGAAAACAGTGCCTCTTTGATTTAAAAGATTTAGGATTCCAGGTCGGAGCCGGATTCATGGTGGGTTCTCCCGGACAGAGATGGAGACATATCATTGCGGACATCCGTTTCCTTCAGGAATTAAAACCCGATATGATCGGAATCGGACCGTTTATCCCGCACAGCGATACGATGTACAGAAACGAACCGGCCGGTGATTTACAGCTGACGCTTCGCCTTCTTTCCATCCTTCGTTTGTGTTTTCCGTATGTGCTTCTTCCCGCAACGACGGCACTTGCCACGATTCATCCGCAGGGCAGGGAACTCGGCCTGAAAGCGGGAGCGAATGTAGTGATGCCGAATCTTTCGCCGACGGAGTACCGCGAGCGGTATTCACTCTATGACAACAAAGTATGTACCGGCGAAGAGGCCGCTGAATGCGCCCGTTGCCTCGA
>CADCOL010000199.1 GCA_902803015.1 uncultured Lachnospiraceae bacterium
TCGAATCGAACCGTTTACTTTCCTCGGGAAGTACGCGTTATGGGTGTATTTACTGCACCAGCCGCTTGTGTTGGGAATTCTTTGGGGGATCTCTATGTTCGTGAAATAACGGACAAAATGAAAGAAGAATTGTGATTTATTAGCAGGAGAAACCGTCAATGGAAACTTATGAAATATGTAAAGACCTTGCAATTATCATCATTTTTGCCAAATTCTTCGGGCTGATTGCCAGAAAATTAAAAGCGCCCCAGGTAGCGGGCGAAATCGTTGCCGGACTGGTTTTGGGACCCTGTCTTTTAAACTGGGTGGAGGCAACTCCTTTTATCCAGCAGATGGCGGAAATCGGCGTTGTGCTTTTGATGTTCTGCGCAGGGCTGGAAACCAATTTAAAGGAACTGATCAAAACCGGACCGAAGGCTCTGGCAATCGCCTGTGCCGGCGTATTTGTACCGCTCTGCGGCGGCACACTGTTATATATGGTTTTCTACGGATTCTCTGAAATCGGAACTCCCGAGTTTTTCAAGGCACTGTTTATGGGTACCATCATGACGGCGACCAGCGTCTCCATTACCGTGGAATCCCTGCGTGAGATGGGCGTTTTAAAGGGTAAAATCGGTACCTGCATCATAAACGCAGCCATCATCGACGATGTACTCGGTATGATTGTTCTGACCGTTGTTGTCGGCTTTAATGACCCTACCGCAAAGCCCCTGCCGGTTCTTCGAAACACGGCCCTCTTCTTTGTTCTGGCTTTGATCGTCGGATATTGCGCTTACAAGGCATTTAAAAAAATCGACCAGCGGTATCCGCACACCAGACGAATTACCATAGCGGGTCTGGCTTTGTGTCTGGCACTTTCCTTCATAGCGGAGAGGTACTTCGGAATCGCCGATATTACCGGTGCCTATGTTGCAGGATTAATCCTTTGCAACATTCACGACTCCGATTACATTGCAAGACGACTCGATATCAACTCCTACATTATGTTCGGTCCGATTTTCTTTGCATCCATCGGACTGAAAACCGATATCAAGGATTTCAGCCTTTCGATTCTCTGGTTCTCCCTGGCCTTTGTGGCAGTGGCGCTTTTAACCAAGATTATCGGCTGCGGACTGATGGCCATGCTGCTCGGATATCCGCCGAAGCATGCACTGAAAATCGGTGTCGGTATGATGACGAGAGGCGAGGTTGCGCTGATTGTATCACAGAAAGGTCTGGCGGTCGGACTCTTAAGTCCGGTATACTTTACGTCGGTTATTCTGTTAATTATTGTTTCGTCGATTCTGACACCAATCGCCATGAAGGCATTATATTCGCTTGCTCCGGATGAATCGCTGACAAAGGCTGAAATTGCGGAGGAAGCAAAGACGGAAGAGCAGGAGGAAGCGGCGGAAGAAGCACAGACCGACAAAGAAGAAGCGAAGGCTGAAAAAGCATAAGCACCGGCCGACAGGTAAGAGCAAATAAGAAGCAAAAAAAGCAAACAAAAAGCAGATTCCATACGGAATCTGCTTTATTTGTTGTTTGTATAAGAGGACTATTTTTCCTCGGATTCTTTCTCTTCTTCGTCATCACCGAGGCTTTCGCTTACCTTAACAGTAATGGTTCTGTCGTAAGAGGAGAATGCATCTTTTACAATGTTTTCATCCGGTTTCTTTGTAAAGAGACTTACCAGGGGAACGATTAACAGACCGCCGACCATGGCAACCACACCGGAGTTGATGGAAGATTTAAAGATGTAACCGAAGATCGGGCCCCAGCCTGCTACGGATATTTTTGCCAGAGAGATAATCATCTGGAAGACGGCAATACTGCAGCCCCAAACATAGCATACGGCTACGGATGCTTTGGTAATCTTCTTGGAGTACAGGGAGTATAAAAACGGTGCCAGGAACGCGCCTGCAAGTGCACCCCATGAAACACCCATCATCTGAGCGATAAAAGTAATGGAAGGATGAGAATCCTTAATTACGGCAATCACTGCGGAAATGGCGATGAAGAAGACAATAAACAGTCTCATGATAAATACCTGTTTTTTATCATCCATTCCTTTTTTGGACAGCGGTTTGATGACATCGAGAGTAAAGGTGGAGCTTGATGTCAGTACTAAGGAAGATAAGGTAGACATGGAAGCGGAAAGCACCAGTACGATAACGATGGAAATGATGATATCAGGAAGGGTGGAAAGCATTGCGGGGACGATGGTATCGAACAAAGGCTTTCCGGTAGCTTCATTGTAGATGACGTTCGGATTGTCTGCATATAAACGTCCGAAACCGCCCAGGAAGTAACATCCGCCCGCAACGATGATTGCGAATACGGTGGAAATTACGGTTCCTTTATGAATATCGTTTTCGCTCTTGATGGCATAAAACTTACCGACCATCTGGGGAAGTCCCCAGGTACCGAGGGAAGTTAATACGACAACGAAGAGAAGTGCCAGGGGATCGGGTCCCAAGAAGGAAGCATATGCTCCGTTCCATCCTGCATCACCGCTTACCTGTGACAGGGATTTCATGGATTCCACCAGGCCTCCGTTTTGCATAACAACGGCAATGATAACCGCGGAAATACCGAACAGCATGATAATACCCTGAATAAAATCGTTGATTGCGGTTGCCATGTATCCGCCGAAAATAACGTAGATACCGGTAAGTACGGCCATAACCGCAATTACAACCCAGTAAGGAATCTCAAATACAAGACCGAACAAACTGGAAAGGCCGTTATAAAGGGATGCGGTATAGGGAATCAGGAAAATAAATACGATAATGGATGCCGCAATTTTCAGCGCTTTGGAATTGAATCGTTTTCCGAAGAAATCCGGCATGGTCTTTGCGTCATAATGCTGCGTCATGACACGGGTTCTTCTTCCTAAGATATTCCAGGCTAAAAGGGATCCGATAAAGGCATTTCCCAAACCTGCCCAGGTGGAAGAAAGACCGAAGTTCCAGCCGAACTGTCCGGCATAACCGACGAAAATAACAGCTGAGAAATAAGATGTTCCGAAAGCAAAGGCAGTAAGCCAGGGACCGACGCTCCGGCCGCCGAGAACGAAACCGTTTACGTCCGTTGCTTTCTTTCTGGTATAGATTCCGACGCCGATCATTGTTGCGAAGAAGCATACCAGAAGCAGAATCGTAAGTAAAATTTTCATGATGTTTAACTCTCCTTCTTTAGCGCTTTAAAGTGTAACGCTTTGCTGCTTTAAAGTACCATAGTTTTTCCGGATTGTCAACAAATCGTTTGCAAAGTGGTGATTTTAACGGAACTGTTTTATAATGTTTTTTAAATCGGACACCGTATATTATTACCGAATCGGACATCAAAAAGGAGAATACGAAAACCATGAGCGACTCCCGGAAAAAAATAATACTTATTGCTGCAATCTTTGGCGGAGTATGTATCCTTGTGCCCTTCTTATTCCTCATTGTCAGAAAGACGAATCAAAACCGATTGGATCAAAACCATCCCGTCGATACGCAGAGTATCCTCAGTGAAATAACGTCCGTCCGGCGGTCCGAAAACGGATCGGAGAAAGAAGCAAAAAGCGACCCGGAAAGTGAATCGGTAAGTGAATCGAAAAGCGAACCGGAAAGTAAAAAAGCCGAACCCGAAAGTCCCGATCCGGCAAAAGAATCTCCTTATCTTAGCGCCTGTACCGTCGGAGAATACGAAGGGCTTACCTACGGAATCGATGTTTCCCAATATCAGGGTACAATCGACTGGGCAACGGTCGCCGCAAACGGCGTCGAATTCGCCATCATCCGTATCGGATACAGCGGTACCGTATACGGCGGAATCGGTGAAGATCCGTATGCCAAACGCAATCTGGAAGAGGCGGAAAAAAACGGCGTAAAAATCGGTATTTATTTCTATTCTTCCGCTATTTCCGAGGAGGAAGCAAAACGCGAAGCCGACTGGATTGCGGAATATATTTCTCCGTATTCGATTACCTATCCGATTGCGATTGACTGCGAGGGATTTGAAAAAGAAAGCCACAGACAGCATGTTCTTTCGCAGGAAGAACGCAGCAATGTCGTAATGGCCTTTATGGACCGGGTTTACGAAAACGGATACACTCCCATGATTTACGGGGATATTACGGCATTTGAAAATGATGCCAAATGGGATACGTCAAGAATCGAACAGAAATATAAAATATGGCTGGCAAATTATAAACAGGACCGGGAAAATCTGGAGCAGGTTTCGGATTATACCGGACAGTGTTCCATGCTGCAGTATTCCTGCCACGGTCGCGTGGAAGGAATTCCGGCCGAGGTGGATCTGGATGTCGCGTATTTCGGATATAACGGAGTGGAGAAACCGAAAAAAGAAGCGGATTAGAATTCCCAGCGGCTTAAAAGATACCCCGGAATGACGACAATGATGAAGAACGCCCAGCTGATCAGCGTAAAGACTTTAATAAATTTGCCGCCGTTCTTCGGGTATTCGCGCACATAGATACGGTAATTGATGACCGAAGCCAAAGACCCGATTAAGGATACGAGGCCCGCGGTGTCCGCGCCGTAGATTAAGCCCGCAAAACTTTCGGAGAAAGGATATAATACGATGGTGGCAGGTACATTGGAAATGGCCTGGCTTAAAATCAGAACCGCCCAGTATTCGTGTCCCGTTACCGTTTTTTTCAGAAATGCCGAAATGGCCGGATTGGCCGCAACGGATGATGAGAAAATAAAGAAGCAGAGGAAGGTTACCAATAATACATAATCCACCTGCAAAAACAGTTTCGCATTTAAAATCGCAATCGTGACGATTACAACGGCAATGGCGACCGGCCAGTATTTCGTACGTGATACGATGGTAAAAATAATCAACAGAAACAGAACCAGATAACCGATTCGTTTCGGACGATCCTTCTTATCCCATTCCCCGGAAACTTCGCCGCAGTTCAATTCGATTTTTTCCTTCAGATTCTTCCGATACAATACCAGCAAAAACAGAATCAGCAGAATTCCGGAACTTACGCAAAGAGGGGCCATATGCATCATAAAATACAGGGCGCTCATTTTGGACTGCTCAAACAAAAACAGATTCTGCGGGCTTCCGAAAGGCATCAGCAGAGAGCCGCGGATGGCCGCAATGTTTTCCATGGAGATCACCGGAAGAATGTAGGCTTCCTTTCCGCCGGCCCGGAATAAAAGAATTGTCAGGGGTACGAATATAATTAAGGAAACGTCGTTTGTGACAAACATCGAGGAGAAAAAGACACCGAAAATCAGGAACATGGAAAGAATGATCATGGAGGTTAAGTGTCTTGAGAAGCGGACAATCGGACGAAAGATATTCTCCTGCTTAAAACCTTCCAAAACGCAGAGCATCATAAAAAGCGTTCCCAGCGTATGCCAGTCAAGTCCCTTTATGCGCTCCAAAGTCGGGGGCGTGATAAATAAGGAGATAACGGCAGCCAGAACGGAGACGGTCAGCATGGGTTCTTTTTTCAGAAATTCAAGGACCTTTTTCATTTGCCTGCTCTTTC
Source organism: uncultured Lachnospiraceae bacterium (assembly GCA_902803015.1). GTDB lineage: Bacteria > Bacillota > Clostridia > Lachnospirales > Lachnospiraceae > UBA3766. The sequence continues at coordinate 5,501 of CADCOL010000199.1, forward strand.
CTGTCTTGCTTTTTTTGTTTCATTATAGCATATCCGTCCGGGTGCATGTACGGCAGCACAAAGCAAAAAAATAAGCACCAACCCCATGGCTCCTTTGTCCACAAAATCAGTGCTTCCTGCGCGATCAGGGGCTCGAACCCTGGACACCCTGATTAAGAGTCAGGTGCTCTACCAACTGAGCTAATCGCGCATTCGCTAATTTACAGCGCAAAATGAATTATATTATAAAGTAACCGGCTTTGCAAGTGTTTTTTTCAAAAGATTTGAAAGAGTGGCAAATTCCTCTAAAGTAAAGGTTTCTCCGCGGATGGTCTCAGGTTTGCCCATCTCTTCGATTGCCAGACGGATCTGCTCTTTGGAAACATGCAGATTCCCGGCGTTGGATAAGGAATTAACCAGGGTTTTGCGCCTCTGGTTAAAGCAGGCCCGGATGACCGCGAATAAAAAGGCCTCGTCTTCGACCGTAACCGGCGGTGTATCGTAAACTTCCATATGAATGACGCTGCTTTCGACGTTGGGCTTTGGAATAAAGCAGGAAGGAGATACCGTTGCCACGACCTTTGCTTTGGAATAATAGGCAACGGCCAGGGATAAAGCACCGTAATCCTTGCTTCCGGGACCGGTCTGCATCCGTTCGGCCACTTCCTTTTGGACCATTACCGTGATGCTCTTTAAGGGCACATGACTTTCAAACAGCCCCATAACGATGGGTGTCGTGATATAGTAGGGCAGATTCGCCACTACCTTAATCGGCTTTCCGCCGTTTTGTTCGTCGGACAGTTTGCGGATATCCACCTTCAGAATGTCTTCGTTAATGACCGTAACGTTGTCGTAAGCCGAGAGGGTATCTTTCAGAATCGGAATCAGGGAAGAGTCGATTTCCACGGCGATGACCTTTCCGGCTCGTTCGCATAAATACTGCGTCATGGTACCGATTCCGGGACCGATTTCGAGAACCAGATCGTCTTTTGTAATTCCCGCTGCATCGACGATTTTATTTAAAATATGGTCGTCGATTAAGAAGTTCTGTCCGTAGTTTTTCCGAAAATTGAAGTTGTATTTGTCAAGA
>CADCOL010000200.1 GCA_902803015.1 uncultured Lachnospiraceae bacterium
TATTTATTTGAACTGTTTAGACTGGTATTTTCCGACACGGTTTTTCCTTCTAGTCACAAGAATATTCATCAAAGCATATTACTTCAAACATTTTCTCGTTGAAAGCTTCATGCGCTTCCGGATCAAAAACATCCTGCATTTTGCCGATTTTCTTTAAAACAAGCACATTTTCCGGCGCTTCAAAATTCGCGGCATATTCCGCAAATTCACGATATAACGCCTTTTTATCGTATTTCGTCTGCGTAATCGAAAGTCCGAACGGAACAAACATATCGCGGATTTCGTAATAATCCTCGGTCTGCAAAAGCCCCATCTGATAGGAATAATTGGCCCCTGCAATACATCCGAAAGCGACGGCATCACTTTCCGGAAAGGCATCCTTTTCAAGAAAGAAATCACCCATTGCCTCCAAAAGGGAAATTTTGGAGCGTTCTTCCTTCGTTTTGTTTACAAGAATTCTGCGGTGAACCTTGTAAATCTCCTCGAAAAACTCTTCCAGCGTTTCATGGTCCAAATCACAAAGTTCATACAAATGATTGATGATATATCCGTACAGATTCGTGGAATTCTCCATCGCGAAACGCATCGAATACGCAATCAGACTGAAAAATTCAGCCGGTTGTAAATCAAACAATTCCTTCGTATCGATAAATACAGCCTTCGGATAGGAATCTTCAAAGGCCTTCTTCGGAAGAACCATGTCGCGCATGATAATCGGCGCAAATACATCTTCTTTGGCCAGACCCTTCTTCTTTAAATCTTCTTCGGTTCCGATAATGACCGGAATCTGAATGGTTTTGCTTTTGTCGATAATCAGTTCTCTCATTTTTAATCCTTCTGTGAAGCAAATTCCCCTGTGCGGGCGTACGCATAAAAAATCCCGGCAGAGTTACCTGCCGGGACTTGTGTTTCCAAGATTATAACAAATCTACATCATCGGAACCCGGAACATCCAAGCTGCTTAAGTTCTCGTTGCCCATATCGGCGGTAACATTCGCGGTATTCGGAGATGCCATGAAGATGTAGGAAGAAATGCTTTCCAGTTTGGCATCCAATGCGAAGCAGGAACCGGAGGTGTAGTCGATTATACGCTGTGCAACTGCCAAATCAACGCCTTCCAGATTGATGATTACGGTAGTCTTGTTCTTTAAGTACTCGGTAATCTGCTTTCCGTCCTCGATGGTCTTTGCATGCATTCTGTGAATATTATACATTTCGTCTCCTTTCTCTGCTCTGCCACCGGTTCTTCTGGTGGGCACAAATTTGGGTTTTACTTTTTTCGGTGCGCGCTGCGGTTCTTCTTTGATCTCGTCTTCGTATTCAATTTCTTCATCGTAATCGTCAACGTATTCCGCATCATCCACGCTGTTGTCCAAACCGATTCCGGTCAGGATTTTCTCAAAAACATCCTTTGACGCCATTTCCTACCTCCTACACGTTATATACTCGCTCTCCGAAAATGTCCGTTCCGACACGTATCATCGTAGCCCCTTCTTCAAGGGCAACGGCATAATCGTTACTCATTCCCATTGATAATAAAACATCACTTTTATTATCCGCATTTTGCTCAAATAAGTCAACCGATAATTGCCTTAAATTCGCAAAATATTGACGATTTTCCTCGGGATCTGCTACATATGGTGCTATTGTCATCAAACCACGTACATCAAGGTTCGGTAATTTTACAACCGATTCATACAGATTCCGGCACTCTTCCAAAGTGGTTCCGAACTTGCTTTCCTCTTCGGCTACATTGACCTCGAGTAAAATCTTTACCGTAACATTCTTCTTTACGGCTTCCTTACTGATAACTTCCGCCAAATGCAGGGAATCCACGGAATGAATCATATATACTTTGTCGACGATATATTTTACTTTATTGGTTTGCAAATGCCCGATCATGTGCCAGCGGATATCCGAAGGCATTTTATCGTATTTGTCGACGATTTCCTGTACGTGATTCTCACCGAAATCCCGGCAGCCCGCATCATAAACCGGTTGCATCAGTTCAATCGGTTTCGTTTTGCTGACAGCGATTAAAAGCGCATCATCCGCTTTTCGCCCGGATTTAACGAGGATTTCCTCCATATTCTTTTTGATTCTTAAATAATTCGCGGCTGTATCCTGCATGATAATCTTTCCTTCCGATTTGCACAATTCCCCCCGGACATGTGCTTTTTGCTCCCCCTGTTTTATTTTGCCATCTTCTGATATACCATATCGTCATCCTTAACGCTTGCCGCATTTAATACGATATAGTCATAGGCACGAAGTCCGTACTTGGAGTTCGGCGTTACAATCGAATACTCTTCGTTCTGATAAGCAATCGTAATCTGACGGAAATCGGCATATCCTTTGTTGATGTTGTAAACGCCGATTAACGAGCCCTTTTTGCTTGCCGCATAGGTTTCGGCACTGTCGGGTTTTACGATTACGGTTCCGAGCTCAATCTCGGGTGCATCGATATAATAGTATCCGTCCTTCTTTTCATAAACTTCCAGATCGTAGTACTTGGTAAGAAGCTGTCCCTTGTCGTTATATGTCTGAATACCGAAGGATGCGGTATCCGAATTCTCGTTCAGAAGCGTTCCGAACTCCTCGGGAATTAAGAAGAATTCCTTTTCCACAATTGCGGTATTCGGGATCTTCAAACCGGTCTTTTCCTCGGTCATGATTTCGATATTGATGAAACGGTCGGTTGCAAAGGTCGAAACAAACGAACGGAACGACAGAATCACAAAAGTTCCCTCACCGTGTTTTACGACATCCGTCGATGCGTAACAGGTATTCTGTGTTTTTAGGAATTTAACGTTAACCGTTCCCTCTTCTTTTAACTTCTGCGCGGTCTGCTCATCGGTCTTGATAATGACCTGCCAGTCCTCGCTTCCGATAATCTTGTAAACAGGATCTCCGGCCGCCACAAGCTCGTTATTCACAAACTGTTTCTTCTCGTAATGATCCTTTTTAAAATCATCAATCGTTACATCCGTCGCAATCATATTCTCATATCCGTCGTTCGAGAATACGACATATCCGGCCTTCGGTGCATTGTTCATCTGCACGGAATTGCCGAGACGCCCCGTATTGATGTAATCAATCGAATTTAAGACATTTAAGTTCGAAAGTTTCAAAGTCGTACCCTGCAGATTGTATTTAAAATCATAAACCGGGTAAAACTTTTTATTCGAAAAATCCTTCGAAAACGATACGATTTCGTCGCGAATCTGATGAAAATCCTCATCGGACATCTGATTGTTTCCGTCCCCCGCAGACTTTAAAAGTTCCGCAAGTTCACCGCTTCCGTCCACGGAATATACCAGATCGCCGTAGGCCATTTTCTCGCCTTCTCTGGCATAATAATTGACATATCCGGCATTGGAGGATGTGATGACTTCTTCGTCTCTTACAACCAGGCCTTCAAAAGTGGCCGGCGAAGTCAGGGAGCCGATTTTTACTTCGTATCCCGCAACGGGATTTGAGCGCAGATAAGCAATCAGGCAATACAGAATGTATGCCCCGATGACAATAAAAATAACCATGCCGATGTTGAAATTCAGCGGCTTGCGGTATTTTTTTCTCTTTACTTTTTCTGTAGTCTGCTGTTCCGCCATTCGAACCTTTACTCGTCCCTCTATCCGAAAGAAGTTCTCTATCTTCTAACTAAAGTGTCTCTCCGCACAACGTGCGGAGGGGCTCCTTCTCTCTCCCTTTAACTAAATATCGAGCAGGGCGCGCGCCCTGCTCGTATTTATCCGTCTCGTATTCTGCCTTACAGCGCAACCAATACCTTATCTTCCAGCGAAGCGGGAATATCGCCGTCGGAAGTGGATACGGAAATGAAAATGTCCACACCGAATTTCTCGCTTAAAGAATCAAGTTCTTTTACAACGCCGTCAAGGGAATCAATTCCGATGTTGGCGAGTTTAAGGAAATTATCGAAATACATCTGCTGCAGGTCGTGATCCTGTGAAATAATACCGGAAAGGAATCCAAGGAATTTGTCGGAAGAATCCAACATATACTCGGAAGCATTGATCAAACGAATCTTGTTGTTTAATTCATACATGTGCTTTGTTGTGGTGTCGATGTAAACCACGTTACCGAGGACTGTTTTTACTTCCTCATTTACCTTCTCCAAAAGTACTTTGGACTTACCCTTGCCATTCTTTCCTGTAATCATACGAACCATATTAAAAACCCCTCCGATCATTATTTCTAATCATTCGATGAATGATTTCAAATACTCTTATATTATATCGAAATTGCCCAAAAAAGACAACCTTATTCAAAGTTTTTTAAGCATTTTTATTGAATGAAAAGTATTCGCTATTAATCCTTCAGACACATGAGCGAAACCGTGTCTTTATAGACCGTATCGCGGTCTTCCGCATTTAATACGACCGAAATATAATAATGATTGTCCGAATCCTTTGAATAAATCATCAGACAGCTTCCCGCAGCGTTCGTCGTACCGGTTTTTCCTCCCAGAACCACGATATCGGACGGAATTTCAAACGAACCCTTAAAGAAAAGATTCGTGGAATCCGAGCTGAAATCCTTCAGATTTCCGTTTGCATCCGTATACTGCGTTGTATAGGCAACCTGATTGATAATTGTTTTAAAAGTTTCATTCTTCAATGCTTCGTTAAAAATCAGATACATGTCATACGGCGTCGTTTTATGCTCTTCGTCCGTTAATCCGTGCGGATTGGTAAAATGTGTGCCGGTCGCACCGATTCTTAAAGCTTCCGCATTCATCAGCGCCACGAACTGATCCACGCTTCCTCCGACATGCTCGGCCACGGTCAGCGCCGCATCGTTTGCGGAACAAACCATCATAATGTTTAATGCCTGCTCGAGGCTCATGATATCACCGACTTTAAATCCTGCAGTCTGCGCACCGGATTCCTTAACCATTGCATTTTCCGTTACAACAACGGTATCGGTTAGATTGCCGTATTTTAAAGCAACCAGAGCAGTCATTACTTTTGTTAAAGATGCGGGATTCATGCGTTCGTAGAGATTCTTGCCGTAGAGAACTTCCCGATCCGTAATATCAAAAAAACCGCCCGCTTCCGCATGGATATAGGAATCGGACTGTTTATAGTTTCCGTAGTCCACACAAATATTATCGGTATATCCCGAAAGCGTAGCATTCACTTCCGCGACATTTACCATCGTGTAGGCGGTGGAATTCATATTGCGGTTAAAAGCAAAAGTATAAGAATCGGAAAAGCATCCGGTAAACATCATGCAGATGCATCCGATTGAAGCTAGAAAAAGAAAGGCTTTATTTGTACATTTCACGCCACTCTAAATCTCCCCTGTCCAAAGACTTAATCAGTAATTCCGCGCTTGCAAGATTCGTTGCAATCGGAATGTTGTGAATATCACAAAGGCGAACCACGTTGCTGACTTCGGGTTCATGAGATTTAGCGGTCAAAGGATCCCGCAAAAAAATCACAAGGTCGATCTGATTGTGTTCAATCTGCGCACCAATCTGCTGCTCGCCGCCCAGATGACCGGCAAGATACTTGTGCACGTTTAAATTGGTTACTTCTTCAATCAGTCTTCCCGTGGTTCCTGTTGCATACAGCTCATTCTTGCAAAGAATGCCTCTGTATGCAATGCAGAAATTCTGCATCAGTTTTTTCTTCGAATCATGCGCAATTAATGCTATGTTCATTTATTCTATCCCCCAATAGTTTAAATGATCTTATTAATTATTATAGTTATTCTTGCATTGCATTCCTACGTTCAGCACAAACCCCATTCCTATAAACAAACTGACCATGGAGGTCAGACCTGCCGAAACAAAAGGAAGCGGAAGTCCCGTATTCGGTAAAAGGCCTGTCGCAACGGCGATATTTACCATGCCCTGCAGGCTGATCAGTGCGCCCATACCGGCTGCAATCACGCGTCCGGAAATCTCCCTGGACTTATGTGCAATGATAAAGCATTCCACCGCAATACCAAGTAACAGGAGCACCAAAAGTGCGGAACCGACGAAACCGAGTTCCTCGCCGACGATGGTAAAGATAAAATCGGACTCAGGTTTGGAAATAAAATTACCGTTCTTTACCGAATTCACGACATTGTTGTTTAAGCCTTTTCCGGTCAGCTGTCCCGAACCGATTGCCATTACCGCATTCATCTGCTGATATGCTTCTTCGAGCTCGTACTGCTCGGGATGCAGCCATGCAAGGATTCTGGTCTGCTGATAGGGGGACAGAATCTTCTGTCCGGGCTGCAGAATATAAATAAATGCCAGAACACCTACGGGAATTACCACGCCAAGATATCCAAATACGTATTTATACGGAATTTCGGCCACAAAGAGAATGACATTCATAACAAGGAAAATCGTAATCGTGGTCGATAAGTCCGGCTGCTTAAAAATAAGCAAAAGCGGCGGCACCATAAGGCCGATCGCAAGCAAAATAAAACGGATATCTTTCATTTTTTCCCTGAATACCATTATAAACTGAGCATAGAATAGAATCAACATTATTTTTGCCATTTCGGACGGCTGAATCGTTGTAACACCTATGTTCAGCCAGCGTTGCGCACCGTATTTGGATTCGCCGAAAAAGAACACCAAAAGCAGCAAAAGAATATTCGATCCATAGATAACCCACCACAGTTTCAGAATCCAGGTATAATCAATAAACGAAATAATCAGCATCAGAACAAAACCAAGGGCAAATCCGAACATCTGCTTTGGCTGTAAGTCCTTATCCGCACTGCCAACCGCAAGAATTCCGATTACGGAAATGGCAATGAGCATAAGCACCAGTCTGAAATTGTAGTTTTTAATCTTGTAATTTTTCATAAAATCTTTATTTAATCAGTCTCCACCCTGTGCGGCAACCGGCGTATCCGCCTGACCGGTAATCAGTTCTTCCCTGCTCTTAGCATCGTAGTAATATGCCAGAACATCCTTTGCAACCTGTGCCGCATAATCCGAGGAATATCCGTGCATAATACGGATTGACATTGCAATCTGCGGGCTTTCGTACGGTGCATATCCGATAAACAGACCGTGGTTGGCGCGCTTTTTCGATTCCTGTGCGGTACCGGTTTTACCCGCCGCGGATACAGGCAGTTCATGAAAATACGTCTTTGCATCCACCACGCGCTTCATACCGGAATGAATCGCATTCCAGTAATCGGTCGGCAAATCCACGGTATTTCGGATTTCGGCATGATTGTCCAAAACCACGTTCCCTTTCGCATCGACTACTTTGTCAAGCAGTGTCAGTTCATATACGGTTCCGCTGTTCGCAAGCGCCGTGACATATCTTGCAAGTCCGATGGAAGTATAGGCATGTTCACCCTGTCCGATTGCGGAAGGAACCGGATACACATGTGATACCATCGGTTCCGCTTCCGGAATCTCCACACCGGATTTTTCGGTAAGTCCGAACCATTCCGCATATTTCGCCAGACGGTCCGTACCGAGTCTTTCGTCGTAAATTCCGTTCTCGTCTTTTGCAAGGCGGTATCCGACTTCGTAGAAGAAACAGTTACAGGAATTTGCAATACCGCCCGAAACATTTAAGTTTCCGTGTCCTCCGGGATATACCCAGCATTTATGCTGAATTCCGGTCAGCTTGTCAAACGTACCGCCGCAGTAAATGATGGAATCTAAGTCGATTACGCCCTCTTCCAGTCCGGCCACTGCGGAAACAGGTTTAAATGTGGAACCGGGTGCCGAACGGTACTGCGTTGCGTAATTCCAAAGCGGTCTCGAATAATCCATGTTCAGTCTTGCAAGATATGCGGTATCCGCAGAGTTTGCAAGACGGTTATTGTCGTAACTCGGGTAAGATACCATCGCAAGCACGTCACCGGTGTTGACATCCGTAATGACACAGGCTCCGCAACAGGGATCCAGCGCAAGCTGTGCCGGCGTTATATCAAGATTCTTAATGCATTCCAGCATAAAATCGTAGGAACTCACCGCACCGCGTCTTAAATCATTGATTCGGTCCTGCTCAATGTTTAACACACCCTGGTCCCAGAGAATTAAGCAGACCTGGCGGCCGCTGATCAGGTTCTGGGCAATCATGTATTTATAGATTTTCTTCGAAAATTCGGTATTGTTCTGTAAATGTTCCAGCGTATAACGTACAATGCTGTCGTAAATCTCATCCGCATCGGAATAACGCTTCTTCGAAACATCCAGATTCTGCGTATTGATCCAGTTTTTGGAAATGCAATATTCGAGATACGCCTTCATGCTGATGGTTTCGTCTTTCGCCCACGCAATATAGGTCTCGTCTTCTTCATAACCCTTTTCTTTTACGATGATGCCGTGGTTTTCGGAAGAAAGCATCTGAATAATATAACTCTGATATACCTGATTTTCCTTGGAAAGCTGATTATAAGGCGTCGTGCCGTTTCTTAACATCTCTTCGACATTTGCAAGCACACTCTCCTCTTTGCTTACATATGCCGCATAGACCTCCTTTTCGGAATCGGATGCATACTCCTGATTGAGACGTTTTAAATCGATAACGTTGTTGTTAAACATCTGGTAATACACATCATCAATCGGAATGACGATTTTCGATGCGGATGCATTATCGGGAAGCGTAAATTCCTTGATGTTTCGAATCTTGGAGACCACGATACCGGCAATCTTCTGTTCCAGCAGATGATACGTCGCAACCTGCAAATCGCGGTCAATCGTAAGATAAA